>NZ_JBFAXR010000107.1:0-30382 GCF_040680895.1 Streptomyces sp. NPDC051940
CCCTCGGGCGGGGGCCGGGGGGGCCCCCCCCCGCCCCGGGGGCCCGGGGGCGGAGCCCCCGCAGCGGAAGGCGACCGCACCGGCAGCCCGTCCGGCGTCTGAGGACGGAGGCGCGCAGCGCCGACCCCGACAAAGGGGCGGAGCCCCAGGTCAGCGCCACACCCCCAAGCGGAGCGCATAGGCTTCACCGCGTGAGCGACAACAGCGCATTCATCTGGGACCGCGGCGCAGCCACAGGCGTAGGCTCCATGCCCGGCGGCGACGCCCGAGAGACCGCGCGCACGGTCACCGGCGAAGCCGAAACGTTCCCGTTCCTGGCGGAGCTCCCCGCCCGCGGCCCGGGCGCCGACATGATCGGCCGGACCGCCGGCCTGCTCGCGGACATCTACGCCCACGTGGAGCCGAGCGGCTGGCGCGTCAGCGACCGCCCCGGAAGGGACACCAAGCGCGCGAGGGCCTGGCTGGGCGAGGACCTGGACGCCCTGGAGGAGTTCACCCAGGGCTACGAGGGCCCGCTGAAGGTGCAGGCCGTCGGCCCGTGGACGCTCGCCGCGGCGCTGGAGCTGCACGGCGGCGAGTCCGCCCTCCGCGACCCGGGCGCCTGCCGCGATCTGGCGGCATCCCTCGCGGAGGGGATCAGAACCCATCTCGACGACGTACGACGCCGGATCCCGGGCGCCGAGCCCGTCCTGCAGCTCGACGAGCCGTCCGTGACCGCCGTCCTGCGCGGCACCGTGAAGACCGCGAGCGGCTACCGGACCTACCGCGCGGTGGACCGCGCCGTCGTCGAGAGCGCCCTGCGGGACGTCATCGACGCCGCGGCCGTCCCCGCCGTCGTCCACTCGTGCGCCCCCGACGTCCCCTTCGCGCTGCTGCGCCGGGCGGGCGCGACCGCCGTGTCGTTCGACTTCTCGTTGCTCACCGAGCGTCAGGACGACGCGATCGGCGAGGCCGTCGAGGGCGGCACCGCGCTCTTCGCCGGAGTCGTCCCCGGCACGGACGCAGGAGGGGGTCGATTGTCAGACCCAGCCGGTAGCGTCGGGGGTGTCAGGACGTTGTGGCGCAGGCTGGGGCTGTCGCCGGGGACCCTCGCGGACTCTGTGGTGATCACCCCTGCCTGCGGGATGGCGGGCGCCTCGCCCGCCTACGCCCGCCGCGCGCTCGCCCACTGCGTCAGGGCGGCGCGATCGCTTGTCGATGACCCTGAGTGAGATTCAGCCGAAACGGGAGGCCCTTGTGAGTGCGGACGCTACGGCACGGGAGAAGCACCGGCTGCTGGCCGAGCAGGTCGAGGAGCACCGCTTCCGCTACTACGTGACGACCCCGATCGTCACGGACGCGGAGTTCGACAAGCTGCTGCGCGAGCTGGAGGCGCTGGAGCAGCAGTACCCCGAGCTGCGCACCCCCGACTCGCCCACCCAGAAGGTGGCGGGGACGTACGAGACGGAGTTCGCCTCCGTCCAGCACCTGCAGCGGATGCTGTCGCTGGACAACGCCTTCACGGACGAGGAGCTGGACTCCTGGTCGGACCGCCTGGAGCGGGAACTGGAGGGCATCGGGCACCAGTTCCTCTGCGAGCTGAAGGTCGACGGCCTCGCGGTCAACCTCACGTACGAGGACGGCCGCCTGACCCGCGCCGCCACCCGCGGCGACGGCCGCACCGGTGAGGACATCACGCCCAACGTCCGCACGCTGAAGGGCATCCCGCAGCGGCTGAAGGGCGAGCAGGTCCCCGCAGTCGTGGAGGTCCGGGGCGAGGTCTACTTCCCCGCGGAGAAGTTCGAGGAGCTGAACGCCTCCCTCGTGGAGCAGGGCAAGGACCCCTTCGCCAACCCGCGCAACGCCGCCGCGGGCTCCCTGCGCCAGAAGGACCCGAAGATCACGGCCACCCGCCCGCTGCGGATGGTGGTGCACGGGATCGGCGAGCTGCGCGGCGCGTCCATCGACCGGCTCTCCGAGGCGTACGACCTGCTCAAGGAGTGGGGCCTGCCCACCGCCCGGCACAACAGGGTCTGCAAGGACATGACGGAGGTCCGCGCCTTCATCGAGTGGGTCGGACAGCACCGCCACGATATGGAGCACGAGATCGACGGCGTCGTGATCAAGCTCGACGAGATCCCGCTCCAGGGCCGCCTCGGCTCGACCTCGCGCGCCCCGCGCTGGGCGATCGCGTGGAAGTTCGCGCCGGAGGAGGTCAACACCAGGCTGGTGGACATCCGGGTCGGCATCGGGCGTACGGGCCGGGCCACCCCGCAGGCGGTCGTCGAGCCGGTGCACGTGGCGGGCTCGGAGGTCGAGTTCGCGACCCTGCACAACCAGGACGTCGTCAAGGCCAAGGGCGTGCTGATCGGCGACACGGTGGTGCTGCGCAAGGCGGGCGACGTGATCCCGGAGATCCTCGGCCCGGTGGTGGAGCTGCGGGACGGCACGGAGCGGGAGTTCGTGATGCCGGCCGAGTGCCCCGAGTGCGGCGCGGCGCTGCAGCCGATGAAGGAGGGCGACATCGACCTGCGCTGCCCGAACGCCCGGGGCTGCCCGGCGCAGCTGCGGGAGCGGCTGTTCTATCTGGGCGGGCGCAAGTGCCTCGACATCGAGAACTTCGGCTATGTCGCCGCCGCCGCGCTCGCCCAGCCGCTGGAGCCCGCGGAGCCCGTGCTGACGAACGAGGGCGACCTCTTCGACCTCACCATGGAGCAGCTGCTGCCCATTCGGGCGTATGTCCGCGACCAGGACACCGGCCTGCCGAAGCGCGACCCGGAGACCGGCGAGGAGAAGATCGTCTCGGTCTTCGCCAACCAGAACGGGGAGCCGAAGAAGAACGCCGTCGCGATGCTGGAGTTCATCCAGGCCGCCAAGGAGCGCCCGCTGGCCCGGATCCTCACCAGCCTCTCGGTACGCCACGTCGGCCCCGTCGCCGCCGAGGCGCTGGCCCGCGAGTTCCGCTCGCTCGACCGGATCGAACAGGCGACCGAGGAGGAGCTGGCGACGACCGAGGGCGTCGGCCCGACCATCGCCGCCTCCCTCAAGCAGTGGTTCGCGGAGGACTGGCACCGCGAGATCGTCGCCAAGTGGCGGGCGGCCGGGGTGCGGATGGAGGACGAGGCGCCGGAGGGTGAGGAAGGTCCGCGTCCGCTCGAAGGACTCACCTTCGTCGTAACGGGCACACTCCAGTCACACACCCGCGACGGGGCGAAGGAGGCACTGCAGACCCGCGGAGCGAAGGTGACGGGATCTGTCTCCAAGAAGACCGACTTTGTCGTCGTCGGCGAGAATCCGGGGTCGAAGCATGACAAGGCCGTGCAACTGAAGGTACCCGTGCTCGACGAGGCCGGTTTCGCCGTCCTGCTGGAGCAGGGACCGGACGCGGCGCGGGAGGCGGCGACGACCGAGTAGCCCGGCATCCGGGCCCCTTGCGGACCGGATGGGACACCTCGGGGGTTATCGGGCGACCGAAGGCGATCGCCGCCCGCGACAGCCTTTCGCGGCCTACTGTTGAGAAAGTGGTGTGCGTTCGTGCGTACATCTGGCTGTGAGAGGGACGGGGATGGTGCGACTTCCCGGGGCACGCCCCCCGGACGCCGGCGCCGCGAGCGACAGTGCCGAACGCGCGTCGCAGCTGCGCCGGTTCGGGGTGCCCCTGGCCGTGCAGCTGACCGCCGCGCTCGTGCTCGCCTTCGGGCTGTGGGCCGCCGTGGCCGACGGCCGCGCCGTCTTCCCGCACGGGGCGGCCGGCTGGTCGCTGGCCGTGCTCACGGCGGTGATCGTCGGCCATCTGGTGGCCCTCGGCAAGGACCGCTGGTGGGGCGGCATGGGCTCCGGCGCCGCGCTCACCCTGGCCACGCTGCTGCTGTACGGGTGGCTGCCCGCGGTCTTCATCAGCATGGTCGTGGTGGTGCTGGTGGGCGCCGCCCGGCGCAACCGGTGGCGGCAGGCCCTGCTGCACGGCTCGGTCGACGTGATCGGGCTGGGCGCGGCGGCGCTGGTGCTCATGTCCTTCGACGTGCGCCCGTCCGTGGCGAACCCGTGGCGGCCCGACAACTGGGACATGTACGTCCTGCCCGAGGTCGTCACCGCCGCGCTGGTCTACGTCGTCGCCACCCGGCTGCTGCTCTGGCAGGCCGTGGCCCCGCAGCAGGGCCCCCTCGGCGACCGGGGCACCCTGGCCCGTACGGCGATGATGCGCCAGGGGCTGGTCGGGATCGCCCTGCTGGGCATCTCGCCGCTCATCGTGGTCGTCGCCGTCCACATGCCCGTACTGCTGCCGCTCTTCGCGGTGCCGCTGATCGCCCTCGACTCCACGCTGTGGATCGCCCGGGCGCGCGCCGAGGAGCAGCTCCAGGACCCGCTGACGGGGCTGCCGAACCGGCAGTGGCTGCTGGAGCGCACCTGGGCCGCGCTGGACGAGGCCGAGCGGATGGGCAAGCGGGCGGCGCTGCTGCTGATCGACCTCGACCGCTTCCGCGCCGTCAACGACACCCTCGGCCATCTGGCGGGCGACCGGCTGCTGCTGCAGATAGCGGACCGGCTGCGGCTCGCGCTGCCGCGCGGCGCGGAGGTGGCGCGGCTCGGCGGCGACGAGTTCGCGGTGCTGCTGCCGACGACGGACTCCACGACCTCCGCCCAGCGGGTGGCCCGCACGCTCGTCGCCGCCCTCGGGTCGCCGCTGGACCTGGACGGGCTCACACTCGTGCTGGAGGCGAGCGCCGGCGTCGCGGTCTTCCCCGAGCACGCGCTGGAGACCGAGGGCCTGCTGCGGCGGGCCGACGTGGCGATGTACCAGGCCAAGCGCGACCGCAGCGGCGTCGAGGTGTACGAGGCGCGGCGCGACGGCAACACCCCCGACCGGCTCGGCCTCCTCGGCGATCTGCGCCGCGCGCTGCAGTCGCACGACGTGGAGCTGCACTACCAGCCGAAGGTCGGCTTCGACGGCGCGGTCGTGGGACTCGAGGCCCTCGTGCGCTGGGAGCACCCCGAGCGCGGCCGGGTCTCGCCGGAGGAGTTCATCGCGATCGCCGAGACGTCCGGGCTGATGCCGGTCCTCACGGAGTACGTGCTGGAGACGGCGCTCGGCCAGGTCGCGCGGTGGCGGGCGATGGGCCTGCACGTGCCCGTCGCGGTCAACGTCTCGCCGCGTGACGTCCACACGCCCGGCTTCGCGGGGGCGGTCGCGGCGCGGCTCGCCCGGCACAAGGTGCCGCCGGGGGCGCTGCAGCTGGAGATAACGGAGCACGTACTGCTGGAGGACCCGCAGCGGGCCGCGGACACGCTCGCCGGACTCTCGGGGCACGGCGTGAAGATGTCGCTGGACGACTTCGGCACGGGGTACTCGTCGCTGGTGCACCTGCGCCGGCTGCCGGTGTCGGAGCTCAAGATCGACCGGTCGTTCGTGGCGCGCCTCGCGGTCGACGACGAGGACGCGGAGATCGTGCGCTGCACGGTCGACCTCGCGCACTCGCTGGGCCTGCGGGTCGTGGCCGAGGGCGTCGAGGACGACGAGACGTGGGAGCGGCTGCGCGACATGCGGTGCGACGCCGTCCAGGGCTGGCTGGTGGCCGCGGCGATGCCCCCGGAGGAGACGACGGCCTGGCTGCGCGCCCGCGAGGCCGGCGCGGTCAGGGTCACGCCGGCGCTCCCCGCGGCCCCGGAGGACACGGGGTCGCCGGTCGTCTAGCGGATTCGCCGCACGGCGGGTCCGTCGCCCAGCGGGGTCACAGCCACGCCAGCGACGCCGCCCGCCGCAGGACGGACGAGGCCGCCGCCTCGTCACCCGTACGGCGGTGCGGGACGCGCGCGGGTGCGAGGCGGTCGCCGATCAGGAAGCAGAAGTCGAGCGGGTCCAGCGTCACGTCCGCCCGGGCCGGGGCGGTGCCCAGCAGCACCGGGGCGTGCCCGCCCACCGTCAGCCGGACCGCGGGCACCACTCCGCGGAGCGCCGCGGTGAGCAGCCGCAGCCCCAGGTCGACCATCAGCCCCAGCTGGTCCGTGGGCGGTGCGGGGACCGGAACGCCGAGGGCGCGGCCGATGTCGTCCGTATGGATCCACGTCTCGAAGGCCCGCACCAGGAAGTGGTCCGCCAGGGGGAGCGGCATGCCCAGCAGGGTCACCCGCGCCGTGGCCGCGTCCGGGTCCTGGGCCGGCCGGGAGGCCAGCAGGGCCTGTGCCTGGGCGCGCCAGCGGGCGCGGGTCTCCGCGGGCGGGAAGCCAGCCTCGTACGCGATGACCGACGCGGTGCGCGCCGCCCACTCCTCGCGCCAGGGGAGGGGCGGGGTGTCCGGCTCGCCGCCGTCCACCAGCCGCCGTAGGGGCTCGTCCGCGGCGAGCAGGTGCGCGACCGTCCCCTGTACGTCCCAGCCGTGGATGACGGGCACGTGCCACGCCCCCCGCTCGTCGGCCTCCCGCAGCAGCGCCTCCAGCGCCGACACCGCCGCCGCGTAGGGCGCCGCGTGTGCCGCCGTACGTCGTGCCGGTGACCGGCGCCGTACCGCGGTGGCCAGCACCGCGGTGCCGGGCGGCCCGTCCCACGCCGCCGCGTGCGGGCCGTCCAGCGCGCCCACCACCGCGCGCAGCGAGTCCGCCTCGGCCGCGCAGTCCGCGCACCCGGCGAGATGCTCGCTGAGCAGCTTCTCCTCCCCGGGCGTCAGGGCGTCCAGGGCGTACGCGCCCAGCAGATCCCGGACCGTGTCATGGCCGTCGGTCATCGCGGGCCTCCTTCCACGGACGGGCGTCCCCGCCCCCGTCCCCCAGGCGTTCCGCGAGCGCCCGCAGCGCGGCGCGGAGCCTGGTCTTCGCCGTTCCCTCCGGGATGCCCAGCTCGCGCGCCGTCTGGCGGTAGCTGTGCCCCGCGAAGTACGCCAGGTGCACCGCCTCGCGCTGCGCGGGCGGCAGCAGGGCCAGCGCGGAGTGCAGCGCGAGGCGCTGCTCCGCGGCCATCGCGGCCTCCGCCGGGCCGGGGCCGGGGTCGGTCGCCGGGTCGGTGCGCTCGACCGCGCGGCGCTGCTTCTCCTCGCCGCGCACCCAGTCCACGGCGCGCCGGTGGGCGAGTACGGAGAGCCAGGTGCGTAGCGCGCCGCGGTCCGGGTCGAAGGCGAAGGGCCGCTCCCAGAGCTGGGTGAACACCTCCTGCGCCACCTCCTCCGCACCCGCCGGCGAGCGGGTCACCCGCAGCGCCACCCGCCGTACCAGCGGGCCGTGCGTGTCGTACACCTCGCGCAGCGCGGACTCGTCGCCGTACACCAGCCGCCGCCGAAGTTCCTGGTCGGGCAACGGCTCACCCCGTACCGCGGGCTCCACTGACACCACTCCCCGAGCGTGCGCGGTGTGCACCCTGCCGGAGCCCATAGTGGCCCACATCCACCCACCCGGGCCAGGGGGTGCCACCCCCACGCCCCGCAATCCGCAACATCGCGGGGGCTTCGCCCCCGGACCCCCTGGAACAGGGTGGCCGGGTGAAGGGAGATGGTTGCGGGCGGACCCCGCAACTCACCGAGGCCAGCGCGGCATCCGACGGCCGCGGGGGGCCGGCTCGACCTCCGGGCGGCCGCGGGGCAGGCCCGGCATCCGGGCGGCCGCCAGGGCGGGCTCGACTTCCGGGCGGCCGCCGGGTCGCCCCAACGCCTCCGGCGGCGTGTGCGGCCGAGCACGCGGGGGCTTCGCCCCCAGACCCCCTCGGGGGGAAGGGCAGAGCGTGGGTACGGATCGGCGACCGGCCTCGCAGAGGGCCGCCGGACATCCCGCCGCGCGGAGGAGCGAAACGGAGGGTGTCGAGCGGGGTCCGACCCCGCCGGAGGGCAAACCGTTTCGGTGCATGCCCGCGCGCCCCATAGGATTGGCCCGAAAACAGACACCCACCCCGTGAGGAAGCCGATGCCTGGCATCACGCGCGAGGAGGTCGCGCACCTGGCGAAGCTGGCGCGACTGGAGCTGAGCTCCGACGAGCTGGACCACTTCGCCGGACAGCTCGACGACATCATCGGCGCCGTGGCCGCCGTCTCCGATGTCGCCGACGCGGACGTTCCGCCGACCTCCCACCCGCTGCCCCTGACCAATGTCATGCGTAAGGACGAGGTCCGCCCGTCCCTGACGCCCGAGCAGGCGCTGTCCGGCGCCCCCGCTCAGGAGCAGCAGCGCTTCAAGGTGCCGCAGATCCTGGGGGAGGAGTGACCGACATGACCGACATCATCAAGCTGACGGCCGCCGAGACCGCCGCGAAGATCGCCTCCGGCGAGCTCACCGCGGTCGAGGTCACCGAGGCCCACCTGGCCCGGATCGACGCCGTGGACGAGAAGGTCCACGCGTTCCTGCACGTCGACCGGGAGGGCGCGCTCGCGCAGGCCCGCCGCGTCGACGAGAAGCGGGCGAACGGCGAGAAGCTGGGCCCGCTGGCCGGTGTGCCGCTCGCCCTGAAGGACATCTTCACCACCGAGGGCGTGCCGACCACCGTCGGCTCCAAGATCCTCGAGGGCTGGATCCCCCCGTACGACGCCACGGTGACCAAGCGGCTGAAGGACGCCGACGTCGTCATCCTCGGCAAGACCAACATGGACGAGTTCGCCATGGGGTCCTCGACCGAGAACAGCGCGTACGGCCCGACCGGCAACCCCTGGGACCTGACGAGGATCCCCGGCGGCTCCGGCGGCGGTTCGTCCGCGTCCCTGGCCTCCTACATGGCGCCGCTGGCCATCGGCACCGACACCGGCGGCTCCATCCGCCAGCCCGCAGCCGTCACCGGCACGGTCGGCGTCAAGCCGACGTACGGCGGCGTCTCGCGGTACGGCATGGTCGCCTTCAGCAGCAGCCTCGACCAGGGCGGGCCGTGTGCCCGCACCGTCCTGGACGCCGCGCTGCTGCACGAGGTCATGGCCGGCCACGACCCGCTGGACTCCACCTCCATCGACGCCCCCGTCCCGCCCGTCGTCGAGGCCGCGAAGAACGGCTCCGTCGCCGGCATGCGCATCGGCGTCGTCAAGGAGTTCCGCGGCGAGGGCTACCAGGCCGGCGTCATGCAGCGCTTCGACGAGGCCGTCGAGCTGCTGCGGGAGCTGGGCGCCGAGGTCGTCGAGGTCTCCTGCCCGTCCTTCACCAAGGCGCTGGCGGCGTACTACCTGATCGCCCCCTCCGAGTGCTCCTCCAACCTCGCCCGCTTCGACGGCCTGCGCTACGGCATGCGCAAGGGCGACGACGGCGAGCACTCCGCCGAGGAGGTCACCAGCCTCACCCGCGAGGCCGGCTTCGGCGACGAGGTCAAGCGCCGCATCATGCTCGGCACGTACGCGCTCAGCTCCGGCTACTACGACGCGTACTACGGCTCCGCGCAGAAGGTCCGCACGCTCATCACGCGGGACTTCGAGAAGGCGTACGAGCAGGTGGACGTGCTCATCTCGCCGACCACCCCGACGACCGCGTTCCCCATCGGGGAGCGCGCCGACGACCCGATGGCGATGTACCTCGCCGACCTGTGCACCATCCCGGCCAACCTCGCGGGCAACGCGGCCATGTCGCTGCCCTGCGGGCTGGCGCCCGAGGACGGACTGCCGGTCGGTCTGCAGATCATCGCCCCCGCCATGAAGGACGACCGGCTCTACAAGGTGGGCGCCGCGGTGGAGGCCGCGTACCTCGCCAAGTGGGGCCACCCGCTGCTCGAGGAGGCACCCGCGCTGTGAGCAAGAGCCTTGCCAAGGCCAAGGGCTTCAAGAAGACCCGGGCCGGTACGTACTTCTCCATCGCCACCACGCTGTTCGGCGCCGTCAGCGTCGCCAAGCAGCTGAAGCAGGCCCGGGTCGACGACGACAAGCTGCGTCTGCTCGACTCCGCGATCTCCGCGGCGGCCATCGCGACGGGCGTCGCGATACTGCTCCGGGAGCTTCGGCGCATGAACGACGACGACATCCTCGCGGGTTGAGAGGCTGAGGAAGCAACGTGACTGTCACCTTTGAGGACGCGCTCGCGTCCTACGAGCCGGTGATGGGCCTGGAGGTCCACGTCGAGCTCGGTACGAAGACGAAGATGTTCTGCGGCTGCTCGACGGCGCTCGGCGCCGACCCGAACACCCAGACCTGCCCCACCTGCCTCGGCCTGCCCGGCGCGCTGCCGGTGGTCAACGCGATCGGCGTGGAGTCCGCGATCAAGATCGGCCTGGCGCTGAACTGCGACATCGCCGAGTGGTGCCGCTTCGCCCGGAAGAACTACTTCTATCCGGACATGCCGAAGAACTTCCAGACCTCCCAGTACGACGAGCCCATCGCGTACAACGGCTATCTGGACGTCCAGCTGGAGGACGGCGAGGTCTTCCGCGTCGAGATCGAGCGCGCGCACATGGAGGAGGACACCGGCAAGTCGACGCACGTCGGCGGTGCCACCGGCCGTATCCACGGCGCCTCGCACTCCCTCCTGGACTACAACCGCGCCGGCATCCCGCTGATCGAGATCGTCACCAAGCCCATCACGGGCGCGGGCGAGCGGGCCCCGGAGATCGCCAAGGCGTACGTCGCGGAGCTGCGCGAGCTGATCCGGGCGCTCGGGGTCTCCGAGGCGCGGATGGAGCAGGGCCAGATGCGCTGCGACGTCAACCTGTCGCTGATGAAGCCGGGCGCCGGGAAGTTCGGCACCCGGTCCGAGACGAAGAACGTCAACTCGCTGCGCAGCGTCGAGCGGGCCGTGCGCTCCGAGATCTCCCGGCACGCGGAGGTCCTGAACGGCGGCGGCACGATCATCCAGGAGACCCGCCACTTCCACGAGGACACGGGCTCGACCACCTCCGGCCGGACGAAGGAGGAGGCGGAGGACTACCGCTACTTCCCCGAGCCGGACCTGGTGCCGGTCGCCCCGCCCCGTGCGTGGGTGGAGGAGCTGCGCGGCACGCTGCCCGAGCTGCCGCGCGTACGCCGCAACCGGCTGCGCGAGGAGTGGGGCGTCTCCGAGCACGACATGCAGTCGATCCTCAACGCGGGCGCGGTGGACCTGATCACCGCCACCATCGACGAGGGCGCGGACTCCACGGCCGCGCGCAAGTGGTGGATGGGCGAGCTGGCCCGCCGGTCCAACGAGGACGGCGTCGAGCTCGCGGAGCTGAAGATCACGCCGGGCCAGGTGGCGCGGGTCGCCGCGCTGGTCAAGGAGGGCTCCCTCAACGACAAGCTGGCCCGCCAGGTCATCGAGGGCGTGCTGGCCGGCGAGGGCGACCCGGACGCGGTCGTCGCCGCCCGCGGTCTGGCGATCGTCAAGGACGAGGGCGCGCTCGGCGCCGCCGTCGACGAGGCCATCGCCGCCAACGCGGACGCCGCGCAGAAGATCCGCGACGGCAAGGTCGCCGCGGTCGGCGCGCTGGTCGGCGCGGTCATGAAGGCCACCCGCGGCCAGGCCGACGCGGCCCGGGCGCGCGAGCTCATCCTGGAGAAGCTGGGCGTCGAGGGCTGAGGTCCTCGCCGGTCGTATCCGGTCTGCTCCGGGGCCCCTGCGGGCCTTCTCGAGGAGTACGGGCCGGGCTGGGTCCTTCGACCCCGCCCGGCCCGTTCGCGTTCCCGGCGGAGTCGGGCCGTCGAGGGCCTTGCCGGGTGCGCGGGCCGGTCGTACAAGGGAATCCTGGGGAGGGAGGCCCGTCATGGCCGTCCGTAAATCGAAGATGCAGGAACAGGTCGCCGAGTCGATCAAGAAGACCGATCCCGGGGCCCGGCCCGTCGTCACCGTCTACAGCGTCACCGGTCCGACCCCGTGGTTCACGGGCTCGTTCGGGCTGCTCGGGCAGCTCTTCGTCAAGTACTACTTCATCACCGTGACCGAGCAGTCCGTCATCATCCACGGCGCGAGCGTCATGACCGGCCGGCCGACGAAGGTGGCGCACGCCATCGACCGGCAGGAGGCCAAGGACATGGTCTCGGAGGTCCGCCGGGCGAAGGTGTACAGCTCGTTCCGGATGCGGCTGCCGGGCCAGGCCAAGCCCACCCGGATCAACGTCCACCGGGTCTGGCGCCCGGAGATGGACCGGTTGCTGACGGAGCTGGGCACGCCGACCGCCGCCTAGGGGAGGCCCGGGGTCCGTGGGGAGGCGGTTATCGGGCGATTCGTACGAGCTGTGAATAACGCCACGTAACTGGCAATCGATCTTTTCGAGATGGAAGAGTGCATTCCGCCAGGTTGCGTTCTTTGGGGCTTGTTCCCTGAAAGATCCATGAACCATTCAGGGAGCAGGTCCGTCAGTGGCGACTCTTGCCCGCTGGTGCCTCAGGCACCGCCTCCTCGTCATCCTGCTGTGGCTGGCGGCCTTCGCGGGCACCTCCGCCGCCGCCCTCGCCGCGGGCTCCGCGTACTCCAACGACTACGACGTCCCCGGCACCGAGTCCGGACGGGCCCACGCGCTGCTCGCCGAGGCGTTCCCGGACCTCGACGGTGACACCGGCACCGTCGTGTGGCACGACGCCGGGGGCAGCGTGACGTCCGACGGCGTCCGCGAGCGGATGACGGTGACGCTGGCCGAGCTGGCGAAGCTCCCCGAGGTGGCGTCCGTCACCAGCCCGTACGGCGACGAGGGCGCCGGGCAGATCAGCGCCGACCAGCACACGGCGTACGCCACGCTCGTCTTCGACCAGGCCGCCGACGATCTGGCGAAGCCCGACGTCCAGCGCGTCGTCGACACCGCGAAGGAGGCGGCCGGCGACGGGCTCGACGTGGAGTTGGGCGGCGCGGCCGTCGCGCTGCTCCAGGCGCCCACCGTCCACTACAGCGAGGCCGTCGGCGTCGTCGTCGCGGCCGTCGTGCTCTTCCTCGCCTTCGGCTCGCTCGCCGCGATGGCCCTGCCCATCGCCACCGCGCTGGTCAGCGTCGGTACGGCGTACTTCGGGATCGGGCTGCTCGGGCACGCGATGACGGTCGCCGACTTCGCGCCCATGCTGGGCATGCTGATCGGGCTGGGCGTCGGCATCGACTACGCCCTGTTCATCGTCACCCGGCACCGGCGCGGGCTGCGCGAGGGGCTGCCCGTCGCCGAGGCCGCCGAGCGGGCCACGGCCACCTCCGGGCGGGCCGTGGTCTTCGCCGGGGTGACCGTCTGCATCGCCCTGCTGGGCATGCTCATCCTCCGGCTGAACTTCCTCACCGGCGTCGCGCTGGCCGCCTCGCTCACCGTCGTCCTCACTGTCGCCGCCTCGATCACCCTGCTCCCGGCCCTCCTCGGCGTCATCGGCATGAGGGCCCTCAGCCGCCGCGAACGCGCGCGTCTCACCGAGCACGGGCCGCGCCCCGAGCCGCTGAACGGGCCCGCCGCGCGCTGGGCCGCCTTCGTCGAACGCCACCCCAAGCTGCTGGGCGCGCTGGCCACCGGCCTGATGGTGCTGCTGGCGCTGCCCGTCTTCGCCCTCCACCTCGGCACCTCCGACCAGGGCAACGATCCGCGCGGGACGACCACCCGCCAGGCGTACGACCTGGTGGCCGAGGGCTTCGGCCCCGGTGTGAACGGGCCGCTCACCCTGGTCGCCCACATGGACGGCGCCGACGACCGCGGCGCGTTCGAACGCCTGCCGTCGGTGCTGCGGGAGACGGAGGGCGTGGCGTCGGCGGGTCCGGCCGTACGGGCCGGCGCGACGGGCGTGATCACCGTGGTCCCGTCCACCTCCCCGCAGTCCGAGCAGACGTCCCAGCTGGTGGACCGGCTGCGCTCCGAGGTGCTGCCGCGGGCGGAGTCCGGCACCTCGCTGGAGGTGTACGTCGGCGGGGTCACCGCGAGCTACGACGACTTCGCGGGGGTGATCGTCGGCAAGCTGCCGCTGTTCGTCGGCTCGATCGTCGCGCTCGGCGGGCTGCTGTTGCTGCTGGCCTTCCGGTCCGTCGGGATCCCGCTCAAGGCGGCCCTGATGAACGTCCTGGCGGTCGCGGCGTCCTTCGGGATCGTCGTCGCCGTCTTCCAGTGGGGCTGGGGGAGCGAGGCGCTGGGGCTCGGCGGGGCGGGGCCGATCGAGCCGTTCCTCCCGGTGATCATGGTGTCGGTCCTCTTCGGGTTGTCCATGGACTACCAGGTCTTCCTCGTCAGCCGGATGTACGAGGAGTGGCTCGAGACCCGCGACAACCGCCGCGCCGTCCGGATCGGCCTCGCCGAGACGAGCCGGGTGATCAACTCGGCGGCCGTCATCATGATCGCCGTCTTCGCGGCGTTCGTCCTCGGCGGCGACCGGATCATCGCGATGTTCGGCATTGCGCTGGCGGCGGCGGTCGCCCTGGACGCGTTCGTGCTGCGCACGCTGCTGGTGCCGGCGCTGATGCACCTCCTCGGCGGCGCGAACTGGTGGCTCCCGACCTGGCTCGACCGCCGCCTCCCCCACCTCGGCATCGAGGGCCCGACCCCAACCCCGGGCCCGGAACACCTCCCCCTACCCCAGCCGACGCCGCGCTGAGCGACCGCCCCACCTGGGTGCGTGCGGGGGCTCGGCCCCCGGGCCCGTGAAGGGTGGGGGCTCGGCCCCCGGCCCCTGGACGGTTGAGGGGCGGTTCCCAGGCCTGTGGGGGTGGAGGTTCGGGGCCGGGCCCCTGGGGTGGGGTCGGCCCCCAGGCCTTTGGAGGGCGGGGGTTCGGCCCCCGCCCCTGGCGGCTGGGGGCGGCCCCCCTGGCCCCTGGGTGGTAGAGCTGTGGGGGTGGGGGCTCGGCGCTTGGGCCCTGGCGCTCGGCGGCCCTCCACCGGGACGGCCTCGCCTCTGCGCGGGGCTCCCTCCCCAGACTGCCTACTGCTGAGCGGCCTCCACCGGGACCCGCCTCTGAGGGCTCCGCCCCCTGACCCCCGGGGGCGTAGCGCTCCGCCCTCAGCTCCGCGGGGGGCAGGTGCTTGAGCGGCAGCGGAGGTCCTGGGCCGGGGAACGCCCAGGCGAAGCCTTCGCCCCACGCTCCCTGGGTAGGTGCGGGTGAGGAGCCCCCGCAACGGCCTCTCCGTGGCAGGCGCATCCCCCGGGTCCCGGGCTCCTACGCTCCCGGCCCCCAGGCCGCGGACCCCCGGGCCCCGCCCGCGTGCTGGCCCTCCGGGTCTCAGCCCCTTGCCGGGCTCCCTTGGCGCCTCAGCCCCCGCCGGGGGGCCTGTCCCATCCGCCCGTCTGATTCGCTCCGCCCCTGGGGCAGCCGGGCTCCCGGCCCCCTGCAGAGCCCTGGCCCTCAGGCCCCTGGCCCTCAGGCCCCTAAACCCCGGGCCACGCCCCCGGGCAGCCGGGCCTCCGGCGCTTGGGTGCCGGCGTGCCGGCTGCCGGCCGTCCAGGCTGCTGGACTCCCGGACCGCGGGCCCCCAGCCGCTGCGCCTCCCGCTCGGCCGCCGAGCCTGCCGGGCCCTCGCGGGCGGGAGCCCCGGTGGAGGCAGGGGTGCCGCTGCGTTAAGGGGACTCTCATGCGGGGCGCGTACGGTGCGCCGCATGACTATGAGCACCACTGCCAAGAGCGATGACATCGCGGAGTCCGTGGACGACGTGAAGGACGCGGACACCGCCGCCGTGCTGGAGAGCGAGGAGAGCGGCGTCGGCGAGCTTGACGCCGAGGAGGCGTTCGAGGACGAGGGAGAGCGCAGCGGCAGCGGCGTCGTCGCCGGAGCCGGTGCGGTCGTCGCGGCCGGCCTGGGTGTCGCCTCGCTCACCGGCACCTGGATCGGCGATCTGATGTCCACCCGCCAGACGGTGATCGGCCAGATCAACTCCCAGAGCGGCACCACCGCCGAGCAGCTCTCCGCCATCTATGGCACCCCCTGGCACACGGTCGCCCTCTTCAACGGCCTCTTCGCGCTCGTCGCGGTCCTCGTCGCCGTCGGGGTGCTGCTGCGCCCCGTCTTCGCCACCGACGCCCGGCCGGCCGCGGTCTGGGTACGGGCCACCGCGGTCGCGGGCCTGGTGCTCGGCGTGCTGGGGCTGCTGATCGCCGGGGTGATGTGGTTCGACGTGTTCACGGACCTGCCGAAGATCCCGACCGCCACGCAGTAGGCCCGACCTGGGACCGGGGCCCAGGCCCCGGACGGAATCCCCTCCCGCGCTGTCAGCGCCGTATGCCATGCTCATCGGCGTGGAGACCCGTTCGATCAGCCCCGTCTTCGTCGGCCGCGACGACGAGCTCGAAGAGCTGACCGCCGCCCTGGCCCGAGCCCACGCGGGGGAGCCCCAGTTCATCGTCGTGGGCGGCGAGGCCGGCGTCGGCAAGACCCGTCTGCTGGAGGAGTTCGCCGCCGCGGCCTGCGCCGAGGGCGCGTGCCTGGCCGTGGGCGGCTGTCTGGAGCTGGGCGCCGACGGCCTCCCCTTCGCCCCGTTCGCCACGGCGCTGCGCGCCCTGCACCTGGCCGTGGGCGACGAGCTCACGGAGGCGGTCGCCGGCCGCGAGGCGGAGCTGGCCCGGCTGCTGCCCGACCTGGGCCCGGCCGTCCCCGCCTCGCACGACATGGACAGCCGGGCCCGGCTCTTCGAGCTGACCGCCCGGCTGCTGGAGCAGCTCGCCGCGAAGCGCACCGTCGTACTGGCCCTGGAGGACCTGCACTGGGCCGACCGCTCCACGCGTGAGCTGCTCGGCTATCTGGTGCGCTCCGTGCAGCGCTCCCGCCTGGTCGTCATCGCCACCTACCGCTCCGACGACGTCGACCGCCGCCACCCGCTGCGCCCGTTCCTCGCCGAGCTGGACCGGCTGCGCAGCGTGCGCCGGCTGGAGCTGTCCCGGCTCACCCCCGACGAGGTGCGCCGGCAGGTCGCCGGCATCCGGGGGACGGCCGACCCGGACCGGGCCACCGTCGCCGAGATCTACGCCCGCTCCGAGGGCAACCCGTTCTTCGTCGAGGAGCTCAGCCTGTCCTGCGACGGACCGGGCGAACTCAGCGACTCCCTGCGCGATCTGCTGCTCGTACGGGTCGAGGCGCTGCCCGAACCCGCCCAGCGGGTCGTACGGATCGCCGCCCGCACCACCCGCGTCGAGCACGAACTGCTGCAGCGCGTCTCCGGCCTCACCGAGGACGAGCTGATCGAGGGCCTGCGGGCGGCGGTCGGCGCCAACGTCCTCGTACCGCAGGACGAGGGCAGCGCCCGGGGTGGGAGTGGTGCCCGGGGCGGCGAGGCGTACCGCTTCCGGCACGCCCTGCTGCGCGAGGCCGTCCTCGACGACCTGCTGCCCGGCGAGCGCACCCGGCTCTCCCGGCGGTACGCGGAGGTGCTGGAGGCGGACCCCTCCCTGGTCCGCCCGGAGGAGCGTGCGGCGCGGCTGGCCAGCTACTGGTACTACGCCCGCGACGCCGCCAAGGCGCTGCCCGTCGTCCTCGAGGCGATCACCGACATGCGCGAGCGCCACGCGTACGCCGAGCAGGTGCAGCTGCTGGAGCGGGCGATGGAGCTGTGGGACGAGGTGCCCGAGGAGATACGCGCCGGCCTGCCGCCGCTGGGCAGCCTCGAGTCGTATCCGCCCTGCGGCTGCCGGGCCGACCAGACCACCCTCGAACTGCACTTCCTGGACCTGCTGGCGGAGGCGTCCGTCGCCTCCCGGCTCGACGGGCAGCAGGAACTGGGCCTGGCGTTCGTGAAGAAGGCGCTGAAGATCGTTGACGGGATGCCCGGCGGCGACCGCCAACGGGCGGCCTGGTTCTGGATGCAGTGGTCCCGGCTCCTCACGGGCCTCGGCCGCGGCGACGGCTGGCCGGAGCTGGCGAAGGCGCTGGAACTGGTAAGCGAACTGCCCCCGTCGCCCCTGCACGCCGACGTGCTGGCGCACACCGCCGCCTGGCAGATGGTGCGCGCCTCGGACGAGGGCACCTTCGAACTCGCCTCCCGGGCCGTGGAGATGGCGCGCGAGACCGGCGCCGAGGAGGTCGAGCTGCACGCCCGCATCACGCTGGCGACCGTGCGCTCGCGCAGCGGCGACACGGACGCCTGGATCGCCGAGCTGCGCCAGGTACGTGAGCTGGCGCTGCGGATCGGCGTGCCGCGCACCATTATGCGGGCCCTGAACAACCTGCCCGACGCGCTGCACCGGGTGGGCCGCCCGCGCGAGGCCGTGCAGGAGGGCCTCGCCGGCATGGAGGAGATGCGGCGGCGCGGCCTGAGCGACGGCGCCGCGTTCTCCGCCGCGAACGTCGCCGAGTCGATGATCGCGCTCGGCGACTGGGACGAGGCGCAGAACCTGCTGACGGCCTGGCGCCCGGCGGCCAGCAGCTCCGGTTCGCAGACGTCCATCGTGTTGCGGCTGGCCGAGATCGCCCTCGCCCGCGGCGAGTTCACCGACGTGCCCCCGCTGCTCGCCGCCGCGCATGCCCACCGGTGGCGCAACGACCGCATCGCGCAGTGGGCGGTGCCCGTCGCCATCGTCGAGATGCGCTGCGCGGCGCACCACGGGCGGTACGCGGACGCGCTCGGCGTCCTCAACGAGATCCTGGACCGACTGCCGATGCCCGGCCAGGACGGGTACGTCTGGCAGCTGCTGGCCTACGGCGCGGGGCTGGCCGCCGACGCCGCCGGGCTGCCCGGCCTCGACCCGGCCGCCCTGCGGGCGCTGACCGTCCGGCTGGAGGCGGAGGCCCGGCATCTGACGGAGGATCCGGCGCTGCCGCTGCACCATGTGCTGCGCGCCGAACTGGCCCGCGCCCGCGGCACGTACGACCTGGCCGCGCTCACCGCCGCCGCGGAGCTCTTCGCGCCGCTCGCCAACCCCTACGCCGACGCGCGGCTCGCCTACCGCCGGGCCGAGGCCCTGCTGGAGACGGGCGGCGACCGGGCGGAGGCGGGCCGGCTCCTCACCGCCGCCTGGGACGGGGCCGACAGCCTCGGCGCCGCCCCGCTGCGCGAGGACGTCGAACGCCTCGCCTCGCGCGCCCGGCTGCCGCTGAAGGACCGGTCGGCCCCCGCACCGGCCGCGGACACGCTCGGCCTCACGGCCCGGGAGCGGGACGTACTGCGGCTGGTCGCGGCGGGGCGCAGCAACCGGCAGATAGCCGAGGAGCTGTTCATCTCGCCGAAGACGGCGAGCGTGCACGTGTCGAACCTGATGGCGAAGCTGGGCGTCTCGGGCCGCGGCGAGGCGGCCGCGCTCGCCCACCGGCTGCGACTGTTCGAGGACCTCGCGGAGGCGTGAGACCGGGCCCACGGGCCCACACGGTCGTGAGCCGGGGGTCTCAGACCGTCTGAGGCCCCCGCACCCCCCGCCTTAGACGCCTTATCCCACCGCCTCAGCCGGATCTAAGGCGTACCGGCCGCGGAGATGAGGAAGTCGCCCGATGTGGCGACCCCTCCTTGGAGACGAAGCTTTACGTATCGAAGCCGAGAGGCGAAACGGAAAGCCTCCCGGCACCTTCCAAGGAGACAGCAGAAGATGTTCGGTCACGAGCACGAATACCACACCCGCTCCGCCCAGCTCCGCCGCGAGGCGGCCGACTACCGGCTGGCCCGCGAGGCCAAGGCGGCCCGCAAGGCCGCCCGCCGGCACTCCGGCGCCGACGCCCGCACCCAGTGGGTCAAGGCCGCCTGAGATGGGCCCGATCCAGGCCGCCGCGACGAGTGCCGCGCCGGCACCCGCCCCGGAAGCCCTACGGAAACCTGAGCTGTCGGCGGCCCATGCCATCCCCGGTGATGTGCGGGCCGCCGTCCTCAGCCCGGTCTTCGCCGGGCGCACCGAAGAGTTGAACACGCTGACCACCGCGCTCGCCCGCGCCGCCGCGGGCGAGCCGCAGGCGTTCGTGGTGGGCGGCGAGGCCGGTGTCGGCAAGAGCCGGCTGCTGGAGGAGTTCCTGCGCTCCGCCCGCGAGCAGGGCGCGGTCACGGCCGTCGGCCCCTGTCTGGAACTGGGCGCGGACGGACTGCCTTTCGCCCCGCTGGTGACGGCGCTGCGGGTGCTGCAGCGTGAGCTGGGCAGCGACGCCCTGGCGGCAGCGGCCGCCGGTCGCGAGGCCGAGCTGGCGCGGCTGCTCCCCGATCTGGCGCCCGCCGCGGCGCGTACGGACTCCGAGAGCCGGACCCGGCTGTACGAGCTGACCGCCCGGCTGCTGGAGCGGCTGGCCGCCGACCGTACGATCGTGCTGGCCCTGGAGGACCTGCACTGGTCGGACGGCTCCACGCGCGAGCTGCTCGGCTACCTCTTCCGCACCCTGCAGGACACGCGTCTGGTCGTCATCGCCACCTACCGCTCCGACGACGTCCACCGGCGCCACCCGCTGCGCCCGTTCCTCGCCGAGACCGACCGGCTGCGCTCGGTCCGGCGTATCGACCTGCCCCCGCTCACCGAGGAGGAGGTCGCGGAGCAGCTGGCCGGCATCCGCGGCGAAGCCGACCCGGACCTCGCGCGCCGCGTGTTCGAACGCTCCGAGGGCAACCCGTTCTTCGTCGAGGAGCTGGCCTGCGGCGACCGGGGCACGATGCTCAGCGACTCGCTGCGCGATCTGCTGCTCGTCCGCGTCGAGCGGCTGCCGGAGCAGGCCCAGCGGGTGGTGCGGATCGCGGCGGAGGGCGAGTCGCGCATCGAGTACGGGCTGCTGGCCGCCGTCTGCGGACTGCCCGAGGAGGAACTGCTCGCGGCCCTGCGCGAGGCCGTCACCGGCCGGGTGCTGACCGCCGGCGACGGCGACTCCTACCGCTTCCGCCACTCCCTGCTCCGCGAGGCCGTCTGCGACGACCATCTGCCCGGCGAGTGCGCCCGGCTGCACCGCCGTTACGCCGAGACGCTGGCCGCCCGGCCGGAGCTGGTGGACCGCGAGCAGTACCTGACCCGGCTCGCCTGGCACTGGTACTACGGCCGCGAACCGCTCAGGGCGCTGCCCGTCGTCCTCGCCGCCTCGGCCGAGGCGAGGGGCCGGCACGCGTTCGCGGAGCAGTACGCGCTGCTGCACCGGGCGCTGGAGCTGTGGGACGAGGTGCCGGCGGAGGTACGGGCGGGGCTGCGGCCGTTCGACGGCGCGGAGAACTACCCGCCGGAGTCGGCGGCGGCCGCCCCCGGCGTGCCCGCGGCGGGGGCCGCCCTCAGCGGGCTGGACCTGCTGGCGGAGGCCGTCGTGGCGGCGCGCTACGCGGGGGAGTTCGACCGCGCGCTGTCCGTCGCCAAGCGGGCCCTGCGCCAGCTGGACGAGGACCACCCCGGGGCCCTGGATTCCGCCGGCGACCCCGGCGGGGCTTCCACGACCGGCGACCCCGGCGGCGTACGGACGCGAGCGGCGTGGTTCTGGCTCCAGCGCGCGCGGCTCGCGGAGGACCTGGGCCGGGGTGACGGGCGCGCCGAGCTGGTGGCGGCCGAACGGCTGCTGACGGGCCTGGACGCGTCGACCGTCCAGGCCGAGGTGCTCACGCACCTGGCGTGCTGGCTGACCGCGCACGACCCGGGGCCCGACGCCCTGCGCGTGGCGGAGCAGGCCGTACGACTGGCCGGCCGTACCGGCCCGGAGAGCGTGGAGATCGGCGCCCGGGTGACACGCGCCGTCCTGCGGTGCGACCTGGGCGACACGGAGACCGGCCTCGCGGAGCTGACCGAGGCACGGGACCGCGCCCACGCCGCGGGGTTCCACAGCGCGGCGGTCCGCGCCGAGATCAACCTCTCGGCGGAACTGGAGGCGCTGGGCCGCTCGGCGGAGGCCGCCCGGATCGCGACCGCCGCGGCGCGTGCGGCCGAGGCCCAGGGCCGCCGGGACTACCAGGTCTTCTGCCTGGCCAACCAGATCGAGGCCCTGATCCCGCTCGGACGCTGGGACGAGGCCGCCGAGGTCGCCGAGTACGCCGGGAGGATCCGTACGGCCGCCGTGACGTCGAGAGCGAGCATCGCCCATTCCATGGCCCAGCTCGCGCTGCGGCGCGGCGCCCTGGACTCGGCGCGCGTACAGGCGGACCGGGCGGTGGCCGAGCTGGGGCCGCTGGCCGGCAAGCGGTTCGCCGCGCTGAGCCTCGGCGCGCTGCTGACCGAACTGAACACCGCGCGGGGTGACTTCGCCGCCGCGCGGGAGGAGGCGCTGCGGGCGATGGCCGTCGGCCGTACGCCGGGCATCCACGTCCTCGCGTGGCCGCTGCTGCACCTGGCGGCGGCGAACGAGTCGGCCGAGTCGGGGCCACCAGCGGACCGCGGGGAGTTCCTGGCCCGGGTACGGGAGGCCGCGGCCCGGCTGCCGCGGCACGCGCCGGTGTGGGCGGCGTACGCGCTGCTGGTCGAGGCGGAGGCGGACCGGGCCGAGGGGGAGCGTGACCCCGGGCGGTGGCGGAAGGTGGCCGCGGCGTTCGAGCCGCTGGACCGTCCGTACCAGCTGGCGATCGCCCGCCTGCGCGAGGCGGACGCCCTGCTGGCCGCCCGCCGTACGTCCGTACCGCCCGGCGAGACCCGGGCCCGCGCCGGTGACCTGCTGCGGCAGGCCCACGCCACGGCGGTCCGGCTGCGGGCGGCCGGGCTCCGCGCGGAGACGGAGCACCTGGCGGCGCGCGCGGGCGTGCCCTTGACGGAGGGTGACACCCCGCCGCCCGCCGACCCGTTGGCACGGTTCCGCCTCACGCCCCGTGAGCGGGACGTCTTCCGCCTCGTCGCGGCGGGCCGTACGAACCGTCACATAGCGGAGGCGCTGTTCATCTCGCCGAAGACGGCGAGCGTGCATGTCTCGAACCTGATGGCGAAGCTGGCCGTGTCGAGCCGCGGCGAGGCGGCGGCGCTCGCCCACCGGCTGCGCGTGTTCGATGCCCCGGACCCCGCGCCGGACATCCACGGCCGGCCGGTGCCGACGGGCGCGGACACCGCCTCCACCGCAGGTCCGTAGGCACTCGTGCGGTACAACCCGCTCCCGCCGGGCCGTGCCCTTGTGTCATGCTCACCCCGTGCACACCACAGGCGTCAGCCCCGTCCTCATAGGCCGCGAAACGGAGTTGCGCAGCCTGCGCGAGGCGCTGGCACGGGCCGGTGAGGGGAGCCCGCAGTCGGTGGTCGTCAGCGGGGAGGCCGGCATCGGCAAGACGCGGCTGCTCGACGAGTTCCTCGACGAGGCCCGCCGCGGTGGCGCCACGACGGCCGGCGGCGGCTGCCTCGAGCTGGGCGCCGAAGGGCTCCCCTTCGCCCCCTTCGCCACGGCGCTGCGCGCCCTGTACCGGGAACTCCCCGACGACGTCGAGCGCGCCGCCGCCGGCCGCGAGGCCGAACTCGCCCGGCTGCTGCCGGAACTGGCCGCCGCGGCCCCCGCCCACGAGGGCCGGGGCCGCTACGACGGCGAGGGCAAGGCCCGGCTCCTGGAACTCACCGCCCAGCTGCTGGAGCGGCTCGCCGAGTCCCGGACGATCGTCCTCGCCATCGAGGACCTCCACTGGTCGGACCGCTCCACCCGCGAACTCCTCGGCTACCTCTACCGCACCGTCCAGCGCTCCCGCCTGGTCCTCGTGGCGACGTACCGCTCCGACGACATCCACCGCCGCCACCCGCTGCGCCCCTTCCTCGCGGAGCTCGACCGCCGGCGCACCGTGCGGCGGCTGGACCTCGTCCGCCTCACCCGCGACGAGGTCGCCGGCCAGCTGACGGCCATCACCGGCCGTCCGCCGTCCCCGCAGCTCGTCGACCAGATCTTCCACCGCTCGGACGGCAACCCCTTCTTCGTGGAGGAACTCCTCCCCCTCCTGCACGACGACGGCGACCGCTCCGCCGACCTCAGCGACTCCCTGCGCGATCTGCTCCTCGTACGCGTCGAAGCCCTCCCCGAGGAGTCGCAGCGCGTGCTGCGGCTGGCCGCGGAGGCCGGATCGACCGTCGAGTTCGGGCTGCTGCTCGCCGTGTCGGGGCTGAGCGAGGAGCAACTGCTGCACGCTCTGCGCCCGGCCGTCGACGCCGGTCTGCTGCGTCCCGCGGAGGACACCGCCGACGGCTACCGCTTCCGGCACGCCCTGCTGCGCGAGGCCGTCGGGGACGATCTGCTGCCGGGGGAGCGGCCCCGGATCAACCGCCGTTACGGCGAGGCGCTGGAGGCCGACCCCTCCCTCGTACGACCCGAGGAGCTGCCCGCCCGCCTGGCCGGCTACTGGCACCGGGCGGGCGACGCCGCCAAGGCCCTGCCCGCCGCGCTGCAGGCGTCGCGCGAGGCCGGCCGGCGGCACGCCTTCGCGGAGCAGCTGGTGATGCTGGAGCGCGTGCTCGACCTCTTCGACCGCGTGCCCGCCGCCGACCTGCCCGACCTGGCCGACCTTCCGGGCAAGGGCTACACCGAGGCGTACCCCGCGCTTCCCGGGGCCCGCGAGCCCGGCCGGCGCTACCTCGACCTGCTCGCCGAGGCCGCCGTCGCCGCCCGCATGGACGACGACGTGGAGCGCGCCGGCAGCGTGGCCCGCCGGGCGCTGCGGATCGTGGACGACAAGCGCGACCCGGAGCTGGCGGCGTGGTTCTGGCTGGAGCTGTCCTGGCACCACGTGAACGCCGGACGCGGCGACGTACGCCACGAACTCGCCCGCGCCCGCGAGCTGGTCGCGGACCGCCCGCCGTCCAGCGTCAAGGCGGACGTACTCGCCACGGCGTCGGTGTGGCGGATGCTGCTCTCACCCGACGAGGAGGCCGTCCGCCTCGGCGAGGAGGCCGTGGAACTGGCCCGGCAGGTGGGCGCCCGCGAGGTGGAGCAGCACGCGCGGATCACGCTCGCCGTCGTACGGTTCGACCAGGGGGACCACGACGGTTCCGTCCGGCTGCTGTACGAACTGGCCGCGGAGGCCGACCGCGAGGGCGCTCCGGCGGTGATCTCCCGGGCGCACACCAATCTGACGTCCGTCCTCGGACTCGCCGGCCGCTACCGCGAGTCCATCGAGGCGGCCCGCGCGGGGCTTGCCACAGCCGCCCGTACGGGTGGTCGCGACGCCCTCGCCTACATCGGCCAGAACATGGTCGACTCGCTGCTCTCCGTCGGCGACTGGGAGGAGGCCGAGCGGGCGCTCTCCCAGTCCGCACTGCACCAGAGCACCGCCCGCAGCCGGGCGACGGGCTACCTCAGCGAGGCGTACCTCGCCCTGTACCGCGGCGACGTCGACCGCGTGGCCGGCCTCCTCGAGCGCGCGCAGTCGCACGTCAGCCCCGGCCACCGCGAGACGCAGTTCGTCTTCCCCTTCGCCCAGGTCCAGGCATGGCTGGCGATGCGGCGGCGGCGCTACGCCGAGGCCCGCGCGGTGGTGCGGGAAGCCGTCGCCCAGCGGCCCGAGCTGGGACACGAGGCCGGACTGTGGACGCTGCTGTCGGCCGTCGTGGCGGGCGAGGCGGACGCGGTCGGCGACCCGGGGGCCGAGGAGGGCCGCACCGCGTTCCTCGACGAGCTGGCGGCTGCCGTGGACGGCCTGCCCACGCCGACCGCACCGGCCCGCGCGTGGGCGGCGGCCTTCGCGGCGGAGCTGGCCCGCGCCCGTGGCGCCGACGGGCCCGCGGACTGGGAGGCGGCCCTGGCGGCCTTCGCCCCGCTGGAGCGCCCGTACGAGCGGGCCTGGCTGTCGCTGCGGCTGGCCGAGGCGCTGCTCGGGCCGGGCGGCGGCCGCGAGCGGGCGGGCGAACTGCTGCCCGGGGTGCACGAGCTGGCCGTCCGGCTGGGCGCGCACCCGCTGCGTACGGAGACCGAGGCGGTCGCCGCCCGGGCCCGGCTGCCGCTGAGCCCCGGCACCGCGTCGGCCGAACCGGCCGACCCCGCACAGGAGCTGGGGCTCACGGCCCGCGAGGGGGACGTGCTGCGGCTGGTGGCGCAGGGGCGGAGCAACCGGCAGATCGCGGAGGAGCTGTTCATCTCGCCGAAGACGGCGAGCGTGCACGTGTCGAACCTGATGGCGAAGCTGGGCGTCTCGGCCCGCGGCGAGGCGGCGGCACTCGCCCACCGGCTGCGGTTGTTCGAGGAGGGGTAGCGCGATGGTGGCGCCGGCTGGGGGAGCGCGTCCGTCTGCGGCCACAGCACCCCCTCCAGGAGCGCGTCCCCCAGCGGCGTCCTGACGTGGAACATCTGGTTCCCCCGCCGCTGCAAAGCCACGAGTCCCGCCTCGCGCAGCACCGACGCGCGTGCACGTGACACCCCGGGATGGGGGATGCCCCCTCACGGACACCGTACCCAGCGGCCCCTGACGCCCGCCCCACTTTGCGCCCTGATCGAAACACTCGCCAACCCCGCCCCCGCCGCCCAGCCTTGAAGGTGCGACGGCGGGTGCTCCACGGGGGGAGCACGCGCCCTCGCTACGGGGGAATGCGTGGACGCGGTGGATGTGTGCGCCCTGCTCGCGGTGGCGCTCGCGGCGGGCTGGCTGGACGCGGTCGTCGGCGGGGGAGGGCTCATCCAGATCCCGGGGCTGATGCTGCTCGTCCCGGGAGCGCCGGTCGCCACGGTGCTCGGCACCAACAAGCTCGTGGCGATCACCGGCACCAGCTCGGCGGCGCTGACGTACACCCGCCGCGTCGGCCTGGACCGCGGGGTGGTGCTGCCCGCGGCGCTGGTCGGCGTGCCGGGGTCGGCGCTCGGCGCGATGACCGCGTCGTACGTGCCGGAGCGGCTGTTCCTGCCCGCGGTGCTGGTGGCGCTGCTGGGCGTGGCCGGCTGGGTGACGCTGAGCCCGGCGGCGCGCGGCGACGTGCGGACGGGCGCCGCGCCGCGGTCGAGCACGGTCGTGGGCTGCGCCGCCGGAGCGGGGATCGGCTTCTACAGCGGCATCCTCGGCTCCGGCACCGGGGTGCTGCTCGTCGTGCTGTTCGTGGCGGGCCTGGGCAGCGATTTCCTGCGCGGCTCCGCGATGGCCAAGGTGGTGTCCGTCGGCACCGACCTGGGCGCGCTCGCGCTGTTCGCGACCTACGGCCATGTGCTGTGGGAGGCCGGTGCCGCGATGGCCGCGGCGAACGTCACGGGCGGTGTCCTGGGGGCGCGGACCGCGCTGTGCCGGGGCGCGGGCTTCGTCCGCGGCACGCTGCTGTGCGTGGTGGCGGCGCTGGTCGCGAAGCTCTCCTGGGACATGTGGGCGGCGTGAGCGGCCGTTCCCGCGGTCCTCAGGCCGAGTCGTCCGGTTCGCGGCCGCCCATGTCGAGCCGGAAGGGCGGGTACTCGTCGGTCATGAGCGCCGCGTAGGCGGCGACCCGGAACACCCACCGGTTGAGGCCGATGACCAGGTCGAACAGGTCCCTCGGATAGCTCGCGGTGAACGCCAGCGCGACGGCGGAGATCAGCACGAGCAGGCCGATGAGACCGGTCTGGACGAAGCCCTCGCGCCAGCCGCCGCCGAAGACGCCGATCACCAGGTAGTGCGGGATGGCCAGGAGCCACCACTTCACCAGCACGAGCCCGCGGGACAGCTGCCCGGGGTAGGCGACGTCGAGCCGGGCCGGGTAGTCCGGCTCCTCGCCGAGGCTGAACGGCGGGTAGCGGTCGGTGCCGAGCGCCCCGTAGGCGTAGTACGAGACCCGCCAGCTCCACCGCAGAACGCCGACGTTGAAGTCGAACAGGGCGCGCGGATAGCGCCCGTTGACGAGGATCGCGACGAACGCGACCACGCTCACCAGGAAGAAGGCGATCCACAGGAAGATCAGCACCAGGACGTGCGGGATCACCAGGATCCACTTCACCAGCCACAGCCAGCGTGACAGCGGCGCGTCCAGCGCCGCTTCCAGCCGCACGGGACGATAGGCGGTCGGTGTGGTCATGAGGGAGGCTCCCTTCACTTCCCCCGGGCCCGGGGCGCGCACAGTGGCCGCAACGGCCCGGCCGCGGCCCGACAGGGCGTTCGCGGGCCCCGCACGCTTCTCTACTCCCAGCCTGCGCCGATCACGGAACCCGCGCGAGGGCTGCCCGACGGGCCGCAACCCGCGGCCGGTCCCGATGGTGGGGTACGGGCGGCGGTGTGAGACTGGGGTTGTGGGCGGATGTCGCGCGGCGGCCCGCTCCTGGGGTGGTGCGCGCCCGTCTAAGGCACCCCCTCGGCTGCGACTAAGGCCCCCCGTACCCGGCAGGATGCGGCAGCCGCCCGATGTGGGCTACCCCCCTTGGCGAGGACGCTGGAAGCACGAAGAAACAGCAGACCGGCCAAGGAGTTCACCATGCTGCACCAGCACCTCGCGCAGGCCCGCCACAGCGACCGGCTGCACCGGGCCGAGCAGCGCCGCCTCGTCCGCGAGGCCGAGCGTGCGGAGCGGGCCGCCGCCCGCGCCGAGATCGCCCGCGGCAGCCGCGACGTGTACGTCCGCGCGGCGTGACGCCCGGCCCGTACGCCGAGGTCTTCCGCCTCCCGGAGCGCGGGACGGCGGCGGGCGGGCGGGGCGCCGCCGCGGGCGACCCCGCGGACATCGCGCCCGCCCCCCGCGCCGGCTCCGCGCCCGCCCCCCGCCCGCGAGCCGCCGCCGACCCGGCCCGGGTCCGGCTGTCGGACCCGCATGGCATCCTCGACGGTGTGTACAACTCACCCGTCAGCTCCGTCTTCGTCGGCCGCGCCGACGAACTGCGCGTCCTCGGCGAGGCCCTGACCCGGGCCGGCCGGGGCGAGCCGCAGGCCGTCCTCGTCGGCGGCGAGGCCGGCGTGGGCAAGACCCGGCTGCTGGAGGAGTTCCTCGACAGCGCCGCCGCCGAGGGGGCCGTCGTGGCGCTCGGCGCCTGTGTCGAGGTCGGCGGACCCCTGCCGTACCACCCCGTCTCCGCCGCGCTGCGCGCCCTGCGCCGCCGCCTCGGCGACGAGCTGGACGACGCCGTCCGGGGCCAGGAGGGCGTGCTCGCCCGGCTGCTGCCCGAGCTCGGCGAGATCGCCCACGACCACCCCGACGCCGACGGCCGCGCCCGGCTCTTCGAGCTGACCGTCCGCCTGCTGGAGCGGCTCACCGAGTCCCGGACGATCGTCCTCGCCCTGGAGGACCTGCACTGGGCCGACCGCTCCACCCGCGAACTGCTCAGCTATCTGCTGCGCGCCGCCGGCGACAGCCGCCTCCTGATCGTCGCCACGTACCGCTCCGACGACCTCCACCGCCGCCATCCGCTGCGCCCCGCCCTCGCCGAGTACGAACGGCTGCGCATCGTCCGCCGGATCGAACTGCCCCGCTTCGACCGCTCCGAGGTCCGCAGCCAGCTCGCCGCCATCACCGGTGAACAGCCCGGGGAGCAGCTCGTCGACCGGATCTTCGACCGCTCCGAGGGCAACGCCTTCTTCGTCGAGGAGCTCGCCTGCTCCCTCGGCGAGGGCCTGCCCGGCGGCCTCAGCGACTCGCTGCGCGATCTGCTGCTCGTACGCATCGAGGCCCTGCCCGAGCCGGTGCAGCGCGTCGTGCGGATCGCCGCCGCGGGCGGCTGCGCCATCGAGTACCGGCTGCTGGCCACCGTCACCGGGCTCGGCGAGGACGAGCTGATCGACATCCTGCGCACCGCCGTCGGCGCCAACGTGCTGGAGCCGTGCGACGACGAGTGCTTCGCCTTCCGGCACGCCCTGCTGCGCGAGGCCGTCGACGGCGACCTGCTGCCCGGCGAGCGCTCCGGCCTCAACCGCCGCTACGCCGAGGCGCTGCAGGCGGATCCCACGCTGGTACGGGCCGAGGAGTGCGCCCCGCGCCTGGCCGGCTACTGGTACCACGCCCACGACCCCGCCGAGGCGCTCCCCGCCACCATCCGCGCCGCCGCCGCCTCCCGCGGCCGGCACGCGTACGCCGAGCAGCTGGCCCTGCTGGAGCGGGCGCTGGAGCTCTGGGACGGCACCCCCGACGACATCCGTACGGCCGCCCTGCGGCGCGGTGTCGAGGACGGGCTGTGCCGGGTGATATCCGCCGAGCACGCCGGCGACTTCGCCGACCTGCTCGCCGCCGTCGCCGTCGCCGCCCGCCACACCGGCGAACGCGAACGCGCCCTGGCCATCGGCAAACGGGCGCTGCGCCTCCTGGACGGCGACCCTTCCCCGAGCTCTCGGACAAGCTCGAGAGACCCCATTCGGGCGGCCTGGTTCTGGACCGAGCGCTACCAGCTGATGCGGGAGCTGTCCCGCTCCGACGGCTGGGAGGAGATCGCCCGGGCCCAGGAGCTGGTACGCGGCCTCCCGCCGTCCGTCGTCCACGCCGAGGTGCTGGCCAAGGCCGCCCACTGGGGCGCCCTGAACGAGCCCGGACACGGCGCCCTGACGGCCGCCCGGCAGTCGGTGGAGCTGGCCAGGATGACCGGAGCCCGTGACACGGAGCTGGCCGCGCAGATCACGCTGGGCTGGCTCACCATCGACTCCGGCGGGGTGGAGGAGGGGCTGGACCTCATCCGCGAGGTCAGCGCCGCCGAGATCGTCCCCGGCACGCTCAGCACCGTCGTCCGCTCCCACGGCAACCTCGCCGACACCCAGATGGGCATCGGCCGCTTCACCGAGGCGATCACGGCGGGCGAGGAGTGCATCGCCCTGGCCCAGCGGCACGGCCTCGGTGAGGTCGCACGGCCCTGCTCGCGCCGCGCGGCGGGGCCGATCCGGGGCCTGGAGAGAACGGCTTCCAGGTCAACAAGCCCGCCTCCCTGCGCGGGATC
>NZ_JBFAXR010000108.1:0-30129 GCF_040680895.1 Streptomyces sp. NPDC051940
GCGCCGAACCGCGCCGCAGGCGCCAGCGGGAGCCGCGGCTTCCAGCGGGACCGGCACCCCACCCCAGCCCGTCCGGCGTTTGAGGACGAGGCGCGGAGCGCCGAAGCGCGCCGCAGGCGCCGGCGGGACTGGACGCTTCCAGCCGGACCGCAGCACCACTTCAGCCCGTCCGGCGTTTGAGGACTGAGGCGCGGAGCGCCGAAGTGCGCCGCAGGCGCCGGTGGGACTGGGCGCTTGCAGCGGGACCGGCACCCGCTCATAGCCCGTCCGGCGTTTGAGGACGAGGCGCGCAGCGCCGATCTGCCCGCCGCCAGGCGACGCTCCGGCCGGCGTACGCGCAGCCCGTCCGGCGATTGAGGACGCCACCGTGCGTGGTGACCTGAGGGTGAACGGGAAGAGGAGGTGAGCGTTCCGGGGAGGTTCACTTTTCGTTCACTTGCGGCCTCTGGTCACTTCACCTGATCTGCCTAATTTCGACAGTGTCGAACAGTCCCACCGGGCGAGACCGATGCGATCCGCGCATTGCTGGAGAAGAGATCTCGCCGCACCCCCCGCAAAGGACCACCGTGAAGCTTCACCGCAAGACCCGCCTCACCGCCCTCTTCGCCGTGACCGCAGCCGGCGCCCTCGCGCTGAGCGCCTGCGGCTCCGACGACAACACCGGCACCGGCAGCAGCACCGGCACGGGCGAGAGCAGCGCGGCCGCGGCCGGCATCGACTGCAAGGGCAGCGGCGAGCTGCGCGCCTCGGGGTCGTCCGCGCAGAAGAACGCCATCGACCAGTGGGTGAACGAGTTCCAGGCGGCCTGCAAGGACATCACCGTCAACTACCAGGCCACCGGCTCCGGCGCGGGCATCCAGACGTTCCTGCAGGGCAACACCGGCTTCGCCGGCTCCGACTCCGCGCTCAAGCCGGAGGAGGTCGAGCAGTCGAAGAAGGTCTGCACGAACGGGCAGGCGATCAACATCCCGATGCTCGGCGGCCCGATCGCCGTCGGCTACCACGTGGAGGGCGTGGACGGCCTCGTCCTGGACGCCGACACCATGGCCAAGATCTTCAACGGCAAGATCACCAACTGGAACGACGACGCGATCAAGAAGCTGAACCCGGACGCCGACCTCCCCGACCTGAAGATCCAGCCCGTCAGCCGCTCCGACGAGTCCGGCACGACGGACAACTTCACCAAGTACCTGGCCGCCGCCGCCCCCGAGTCCTGGACGTACGAGCCGGCGAAGAAGTGGCCGGTCAAGGGCGGCCAGTCCGCGGACGGCTCCTCCGGCGTCTCGGCCCAGGTCAAGCAGACCGACGGCGCCATCTCCTACTTCGAGCTGTCGTACGCCGCGGCCAACGGCATCGACACCGCCAAGCTGGACACCGGCGCCTCCACCCCCGTCGAGGCCACCTCGGCGAACGCCTCGAACGCGATCTCCGCGGCCAAGATCACCGGCACGGGCGGCGACCTGGCGATGGAGCTCGACTACACGACCAAGGCCGAGGGCGCGTACCCGATCACGCTCCTGACGTACGAGATCGCCTGCGACAAGGGCAACAAGGCCGACACCCTCGACGCCGTGAAGTCCTTCCTCGGCTACACCGCGAGCGAGAAGGGCCAGTCCGTGCTGAACCAGCTCGGCTACGCCCCGCTCCCCGCCGAGGTCGCCGCGAAGGTCCGCAGCACCGTCGCCTCCCTGTCCTGACCCGACCGAAGGTCTGACCCGACCGAAGGTCTGACCCGACCGAAGGTCTGACGGGACGGAAGGTCCCGACCCGACCGAAGGTCCCGAACCGAACCCCCCGGGACGGGCCGGCCCGCACAGCCGGCCGGCCCGCCCCATCCGGTGCACCGCCGCCGGAGCCCCGCTCGCGGGGCTCCAACCAGACCGGAGTAGCAATGAGTACCGACATCCACGACATACGCCCCCCGGGCGGCGACGCGACCGGGCCCGGCCCGCTCGCCGGCGCCAAGGGCACCGGCAGGCTCGGCGACAAGGTCTTCCTGGGCCTGTCCCGCGGCGCCGGCATCACGATCCTGGTGATCATGGGCGGCATCGCCGTCTTCCTCACCTGGCGCGCCTGTCTGGCCCTCGCCCAGAACGAGGGCAACTTCCTCACCACCTTCGAGTGGAACGCCAACGCGACCCCGCCGGTCTTCGGCATCGCCGTGCTGGCGTTCGGCACGATCGTCTCGTCGATCATCGCGATGGTCCTGGCCGTGCCGATCGCGATCGCGATCGCCCTGTTCATCACGCACTACGCGCCGAAGAAGCTCGGCTCGGTCATCGGCTACGTCGTCGACCTGCTGGCCGCCGTGCCCTCGATCGTGTACGGCCTGTGGGGCGCCCTCTTCCTCGTCCCGCACCTGACCGGCCCGTACGAGTGGCTGGACTCCTGGCTCGGCTGGACGACCGTCTTCTCGTACGACGGCGGGGCCCCGCGCTCGCTCATGACGGTCGGCATCCTGCTGGCGATCATGATCCTGCCCATCATCACCAACGTCTCCCGCGAGGTCTTCCGCCAGGCCCCCGCGATCCACCAGGAGGCCGCGCTGGCGCTCGGCGCCACCCGCTGGGAGGTCATCCGGATGTCCGTGCTGCCCTTCGGCCGCTCCGGTGTGATCTCCGCCTCGATGCTGGGCCTGGGGCGCGCGCTGGGCGAGACGATGGCCGTCGCGACTGTGCTGTCGCCCTCCGCCCTCCTCTCCGCGCGGATCCTCGAGCCCGGCGGCGGCACCTTCGCGCAGAACATCGCCTCCGCCTTCAAGGAGGCCGGCGAGTTCGGCCGCGACGCGCTGATCGCCTCCGGCCTCGTCCTCTTCGTGATCACGCTGCTCGTCAACGGCGCGGCCCGGCTGATCATCGCCCGCCGCAAGGAGTACTCGGGGGCCAACGCATGACGACCACACACGCCGTCACCCCCGCCGACCGCGAGGACGCCCTCGCCATCCACGTGGCGCGGCTGCCGAAGTGGGCGCCCGCCGCCATCGCCGGCACCGCCGTCCTCGTCGCGGTCGCCGTCGGCCTCGGCTTCGGGCTGCAGAGCAGGATCCAGTGGGCGCTGATCGCCGCGATCCTGTTCGTCGCCGGCCTGTACGCCGTCTCCGCGAAGGTCGAGGGGCGCCGCCAGGCCACGGACCGGCTCGCGACCTCCCTGGTCTGGGGCGCCTTCCTGATCGCCGTCATCCCACTGGCCTCCCTGATCTGGGAGACGGTCCGCAAAGGCATCAAGGTCCTCGACCCCTACTTCCTCACCCACTCCATGAACGGGGTCGCCTCCCTCTCCCCCGGCGGCGGCGTCTACCACGCGCTGCTCGGCACCGTCGAGCAGGTGCTGCTGGCCTCGCTGATGGCCGCCCCGCTGGGTCTGCTGACGGCGATCTACCTGGTGGAGTACGGGCGCGGGCGGCTGGCGAAGGCCGTCACGTTCTTCGTGGACGTGATGACGGGCATCCCGTCGATCGTCGCCGGTCTGTTCATCCTCAGCCTGTGGATCCTCGCGCTGGGCTTCGGGTACTCCGGCTTCGCCGGCTCCCTGGCGCTGGCGATCCTGATGATCCCGACGGTGGTGCGCTCCACGGAGGAGATGCTCAAGCTCGTCCCGAACGAGCTGCGCGAGGCGTCGTACGCCCTCGGCGTACCGAAGTGGAAGACGATCATGAAGGTCGTCCTGCCCACCTGCTTCGGCGGCATCGCCACCGGCGTGATGCTCTCCGTCGCCCGCATCACCGGCGAGACGGCCCCGCTGCTGCTCCTGGTGTTCGGCAACCCGGCGATCAACGCCAACCCCTTCGAAGGCGCCCAGGCGTCCCTCCCGCTGTTCATCTACGAGCAGTGGGCGGCCGGCAACGAGGCCAGCTACGACCGCGCCTGGGCGGCGGCCCTGGTCCTCATCGCCTTCGTCATGATCCTCAACATGGCGGCCCGCGCACTCGCGCTGTGGAAGTCGCCGAAGACCGGCCGCTGACGGCCACGTACGGAATCTGGAAACCAAGGAAACGCACATGGCCAAGCGCATCGACGTAACGGACCTCTCGGCCTACTACGGCCAGCACAAGGCGATCGAGGACATCACGATGTCCGTCGAGCCGAAGTCCATCACCGCCTTCATCGGCCCCTCCGGCTGCGGCAAGTCCACCTTCCTGCGCACGCTCAACCGCATGCACGAGGTGAACAACGGCGGCCGCGTGGAGGGCGAGGTCCGCCTCGACGGCGAGGACCTGTACGGGCCGGGCGTGGACCCGGTCGCGGTCCGCCGGGTGATCGGCATGGTCTTCCAGCGGCCGAACCCGTTCCCCACGATGTCGATCTACGACAACGTGGCCGCGGGCCTGAAGCTGAACCGCGGCTACAAGAAGTCCGAGCTCGACGGCGTCGTCGAGGATTCCCTGAAGGGCGCCAACCTCTGGAACGAGGTCAAGGACCGGCTGAACAAGCCCGGCTCGGGCCTGTCCGGCGGCCAGCAGCAGCGGCTGTGCATCGCCCGCGCCATCGCGGTCCAGCCGCAGGTGCTGCTGATGGACGAGCCCTGCTCGGCCCTGGACCCGATCTCGACGCTCGCGATCGAGGACCTGATGGCCAAGCTCAAGGACCGCTTCACGATCGTCATCGTGACGCACAACATGCAGCAGGCGGCCCGGGTCTCCGACCGCACGGCGTTCTTCAACCTCGCCGGCGTCGGCCAGCCGGGCCGGCTGATCGAGATCGACGACACGGAGAAGATCTTCTCCAACCCGTCCGTGCAGGCCACCGAGGACTACATCTCGGGCCGCTTCGGATAAGACTCCCGCGGCGCTGCATGGCGGTGCCGCCGCGGGACGCCCGAGCCCACGCCTTCGCACCTCGGTGCGGGGGCGTGGGCTCAGCTGCTGCGGGGGGCCTACTCGAACGCCAGGTGAACGACCCAGTACACGACCGCCGCGACGACAGCCGCCGCCGGCATGGTGATGAACCAGCCCGTGATGATGTTCTTCGCCACGCCCCAGCGCACCGCCTTGACGCGCTTCGTGGCGCCCGCGCCCATGATCGCCGAGGTGATGACGTGCGTGGTCGAGATGGGGGCGCTGAAGCCGTACGAGGCGGCGTACATGATGCTCGCCGCCGTCGTCTCCGCGGCGAAGCCCTGCGGGGGCTGCAGCTCGATGATGCGGCGGCCCAGCGTGCGCATGATGCGCCAGCCGCCGGCGTACGTGCCGAGGGAGAGCATGATCGCGCAGGCGAACTTCACCCACAGGGGGATGCTCGAGTCGTCCTGGTGGCCGGCGATGGTGAGCGCCATCACCACGATGCCCATGGTCTTGGCCGCGTCCTGCAGACCGTGGCCGAGCGCCATCGCCGCCGCGGAGACCGTCTGGGCGATGCGGAACCCCCGCTGGGTGCGGTGCGGGTTCGACCGGCGGAAGAGCCACAGGATCGACGTCATCACCAGATAGCCGGCCAGCAGGCCGACCACCGGGGACACGATCATCGGGATCACGACCTTCTCGACGACCCCGTGCCAGATCACCCCGATGCCGCCCGCCAGCGCGGCGCCGACCATGCCGCCGAACAGGGCGTGCGAGGACGACGAGGGCAGTCCGAAGTACCAGGTGATGAGGTTCCAGGTGATCGCGCCGACCAGCGCGGAGAACAGGATCCACATCCCGTGCTCGCCGCTCGGCGTCTCGATGATCCCCTCGCTGACCGTCTTGGCCACCCCGCCGCCGAGGAAGGCCCCCGCGAGGTTCATCACGGCGGCCATGGCCAGCGCGGCGCGGGGGGTCAGGGCGCGCGTCGAGACCGAGGTCGCGATCGCGTTCGCGGAGTCGTGGAAGCCGTTCGTGTAGGTGAAGCCGAGGGCGACGCCGACGGTGAGGACCAGGGCAAAGGTGTCCACCGGCGTCAGGACTCCTTGACCGCGATGGTCTCGATCGTGTTCGCCACCTTCTCGAAGGCGTCCGCGGCCTCCTCCAGCACGTCCACGATCTGCTTGAGCTTCAGCACCTCGATGGCGTCGTACTTGCCGTTGAAGAGCTGGGCCAGCAGTTTGCGGTGGATCTGGTCCGCCTGGTTCTCCAGCCGGTTCACCTCGATCCAGAACTCCGGGAGGTGCTTCAGGGTACGCAGGTTGGGCATCGCCTCGGCGGTCAGCTCGGCGGCCCGGGCCAGCACCTCGACCTGCTGCTCGACGCCCTTGGGCAGCTCCTCGACCTGGTACAGCACGACCAGGTCGACGGCTTCCTCCATGAAGTCCATGATGTCGTCGAGGGAGCTCGCGAGACGGTAGATGTCCTCGCGGTCGAACGGCGTGATGAAGGAGGCGTTGAGCTGGTGCAGGATCGCATGCGTGGCGTCGTCGCCGGCGTGCTCCGCCGCGCGCATCCGCTCGGCGATCTCCACCCGCGCGGAGGAGTCCGCCCCGAGCAGTTCCATGAGGAGCTTCGAGCCCGTCACGATGTTGTCCGCCGACGCGGCGAACATGTCGTAGAAGCTCGTCTCCCGGGGGGTCAGACGAAATCGCACGGTGAGGTCCTCGGCTGCTGCAAGCGAAAGCGGTCGTCAGCGATGCTAGGCGCTCGACGCGGGCACGGCGAACCGACCCCGGGACACCGGTAACCTGCGCAACCTTGACGAAACGGGTATCATATACCCCCGGAGGGTATTTACCCCGAGCATGGAGGACGGCGAGATGACCGAGACCGCCACGACACCGGAGACGGCCCCGGCCACCGCCGCCACGCCGCCCGGCCCGCACGGCTACCACAAGGACAAGGACCTCCACCTCAAGCGGCTGCGCCGCATCGAGGGCCAGATCCGCGGACTGCAGCGGATGGTCGAGGAGGACGTCTACTGCATCGACATACTCACCCAGGTGTCCGCCGGCACCAAGGCCCTGCAGTCGTTCGCCCTGCAGCTGCTGCAGGAGCACCTGCGCCACTGTGTGGCGGAGGCCGCCGCCAAGGAGGGGTCGGCGTCGGACGAGGTGGACGCGAAGGTCGAGGAGGCCACCGCGGCGATCGCGCGGCTGCTGCGGTCCTGAGGCCACGCGGTCCGGTCCTCCGCGGTACGGCCCGCATCGGGTACGGCCCGCATCCGGTACGCCCGGAAGGTGCCGGTCACGCGACCGCGGCAGGGTCCGGGCCGCGGCGCCCGCGACCTGCCGGGCTGCGCGTCCTATACCGGCCGGGCGTCGCCCGTACGGCCCTCCGGGGCCTCACCTGCGCCCGGCGTCACCACCCTCAGCACCTCGTCGATCTCATCGGTCGTGAGACGTTCGTGCGTGGTGTTGCTGGCGGCGATGATGAGCTCACCGCACAGATCGATCTCCGCGAGCGCCACATGGTCCTGGACCGCCGATCCACGAGCCACGTGACATCACCCCTTCTACTCCGCGTCGTTCGGCAATCCCTGCACCATGGGGGGCACCGCTCAGCGTAGGGAGGGGAACACCGTCCGCGCATGACACGTCTGGACCATTTCCGCCTCAGGACGCGGCCACCGTCCCCGCGTAGATGTCCGCCGGATCCGGCAGTCGTACGGGCACGGGGCGACCGAAGTCGAAGTACTCGGAGGTGGACGCGACGGATACCGCGCGGCCCTCCGTCAGGGTGAAGCGGTGCCGGACCTTCCGCGGCCTGCCCCGCTCGTCGAGATAGGCGTCGAACTGCACCTCGTCCTCGGCGAATCCCTCCGCCGCGGCCCGCAGCGCGCCGCGCGCGAACGGGGACGCGGACTGCGCCGCGCGGTCCAGGTCCGTCACCCCGCGGTAGTGCAGTACGCGCACGCCGTCCAGCACCGTCGCGCCCACGAACTCCACCTCGCGTGCGCCGCGCAGCAGTTCGGCGGCGGTGCAGGGGTCGGTGGCGCCGTTGCTCACCAGGTTCCCGTCGGTGAGCCGGGTCGTGTCCAGGCGCAGCCACTTGTCGCGCGGGACGCCCGCGCCGCGGTTCTTCATGTACAGGGCGCCGGGCGCCTGGAGTTCGGTGATGGGGTCGCCCTTGGCCTGCGGCAGTACGACGTCCAGCCGGCCGACGCCCTGCGTGTAGTCGAAACCGCCCGTGCCGCGGACCGTCACCCGGGTGCCGCCGCTGGTCATCTCCATCGCCGTACGGGCCCGGGAACTCCCCGTCCGCGACAGCGCGTCGGCGGCGCCGCGCACCGCGGCCACCGGGTCGCCGCCGGGGTGCTCGGTGGCCTCGGCGGGGCTGCCCGTACAGCCCGTGGTGCCGAAGGCGAGCAGGGCCGCGGTGCACAGGGCGGCGCCGCACGCGCCGCCTCTGCGGAGTCGGGTGCCGATCCGCCCGGGGGCCGCTGACGGCCTGGCCCGCTGTCGCGTCGCTCGCTCGACGAAGTACACCTTGGTGTCGCCCGCTTCGGTTGTCCTCAGCTGCCTCAAAACGACCCCCAGAATCGTTTCGTATCGAATAACGCGGGAGGCCGCCGGCGGTCACGGCGCCGCCGTATACGCCCCGCTATGGAGCGTCCCGCTCCGCCCCGGTACCGTGGATCCGTGCTCAACCACGGACCGGGAAACCGCCCAGGCCCTCTGCACGAGGCCCACCGACTGGCGTCGGCGGGCGCCTCGGGCGACCACTCCGTCTCGATGAGGGAGGAGGGGGCGTTCGCCGTCGCCGTGTGCACGTGCGGCTGGTCCGGCCCCGCCCGCAGAGCACGCTCCCGCGCCCGTGAGGACGCCGCGCTCCACGGCCGGGACTGATCGCCCCCGCCCGGACATGAGGGCGGGTCGTATCCCATCCCGTCCGGCCCGACGACCGCCATCGAGGCACGAGGACGAGGGACGCATCCCATCCCGTCCGGCCCGACGACCGCCACCGAGGCACGAGGGCGAAGGTCCACATACCAGCCCGTCCGGCGTTTGAGGACGAGGCGCGCAGCGCCGATCCGCGTCAGCCGGCGCAACGTAACCAGCGGCTCGGGGCACGGGCGGAGCCCGGCCCTATGGCGTGCGGGCAGCGCGTGCGGTGGACTGTGCGGATGCGCAGGCGCAGTCTGATCGGAGCCGCCGCGGTACTGCCCCTCGGCGGCTGCACCAGCGACGGCGGGAAACCCGAGCCGAGGCACAGCTCCGCCGCGCCGCCGTCGAGGCCGCCCACCGGGTCCGCCGGGGCCGCCGACTACGCCGCTCTCGGGCGCGGGCTCGACGGACGGCTCGTACTACCTGGGGACGGGAACTACGCGCGGGCCGCGCGCCTGTACAACACCCGGTTCGACGGGCTCAGGCCCGCCGCCGTCGCCTACGTCAGCCACCGCGGCGACGTCGCCGAGGCGCTGGCGTTCGCGCGCGCCCAGGGCGTGCCCGTCGCGGTGCGCAGCGGCGGGCACTCGTACGCCGGGTACTCCAGCGGCGACGGGCGGCTCGTCATCGACGTGTCCGCGCTGGCGCGGACGGACACCGGCGGGGACACCGCGACCGTCGGCGCCGGGGCCCGGCTGGTCGACGTGTACGAGGCGCTGGCCGGACGGGGGCGGACCATACCGGCCGGCTCCTGCCCCACCGTCGGCGTCGCCGGCCTGACCCTCGGCGGCGGGCACGGGGTGGTCTCCCGGGCGTACGGGCTGACCTGCGACAGCCTCACCGGGGCCACCGTCGTCACCGCCGACGGCCGGACGCTGGAGTGCGGCGAGGGCGAGAACGAGGACCTGTTCTGGGCGCTGCGCGGCGCCGGCAACGGCAACTTCGGCGTCGTCACCGAGCTGCGCTACCGCACCCACCCGGCGTCCGAGATCGTCAACTGCTACATGACCTGGCCCTGGTCGCGCGCCGAGCGCCTGGTGCGCACCTGGCAGCGGTGGGGGCCCGAGCAGCCGGACGAGCTGTGGTCGGCGGTCCATCTGGGCGGCCGGGCCGGGGAGCCGCCCACGGCGACCGTGCTGGTGATGTCGCTGCGCGACGAGGCGGGCGTGCACACGGCCGTGGACCGGCTGGCGGACCAGCCCGGTGGTCCCGGCCCCGCCGCGTCGGTGTCCGTCACCCCCGTCCCGTACATCGAGGCCATGCGCCGCGCCGCCGGCTGCTCCGCCGCCACCCGCCACGGGTGCCATCTGGAGGGCTCCCTCCCGGGCCAGGACCGGGCGGGGGTGCTGAGCCGCGACACGTACGCGGCGCGCTCGGACTTCTTCGACCGCCCCCTCGGCGACGCCGACCTGGCCCGGCTCCTGGGCTGGTGCGCGCGCACCGGCACCGAGCGGATGGTCCAGCTGACCGCGCTCGGCGGGGCGGTGAACCGCGTCGCTCCCGGCGCCACCGCGTTCGTGCACCGCGACCAGCGCGTGCTGGCGCAGTACCTGGCGTCCTGGCAGGCGGACGGCGACGACACCGCCGCCCAGCGCTGGCTGGCGGGCGTGCACGGCGCGATGCGCGGGGCCGCGTCAGGCAGCGCGTACCAGAACTACACGGACGCGACGCTGAAGGACTGGCGTACGGCGTACTACGGGCAGGCCGCGGAGCGCCTCGCCGGGATCAAGCGGCGGTACGACCCTGAGCGGCTGTTCGACTATCCACAGGCTGTGTGAAACGCCGGCGGTCCCGCACCGCCGGGACGACGGCCGTCGCCGTCACCGCCGCCGTCAGCGCGAACGCCGCCGGATGCCCGAGCGCCGCGACGACCGGGGCGGCGAGGAGGGCGCCCGCACCCATGCCCGCGTCGTACGCGAGGTTCCACAGGGCGCTGACCGTCGCCTGGGAGGACGCCTCGACGCGGGCGTACATCAGCGTGAGGGTGGCGCTCTGGGCGATGCCGAAGCCCACCCCGAACAGGGTGACGCCGCCGAGCACCGCGGCAGGCGAGGCGGTCAGCGCCGTCAGCGCCATCCCGGCCGCCGACAGCAGCAGCCCCGGCAGCACCAGCCGCGCCGGCCCGTGCCGGTCGCCGTACCGCCCGGCCCACCAGCGCACCGCGGTCGAGGCGGCCGGCTGCAGCAGCAGCGCCAGGGCGACGAGCGTGCCCGAGCCGGCGGGGACGGCGGCGGGCAGGAAGGTGGGGATGACCCCGGCGGCCAGTGCGGAGGCGGCGAAGACCAGCGCGGGCCCGGCCAGCGCGGGCGTCCGCAGCCCGGCGACGACGCCCACGGACTTGTCGCCGGTCGCGGTGGCGGCGCGATCGGGCAGCCCCGGCACCGTCACCACCGCGGCCAGCACCACCGCACCCGCCGCCACCGCGACCGGTGTCACGCCGACCCGCCCCGCCAGCCACACCCCGAGCGGCAGCGCCAGCATCCCGGGCACCCCGCCCACGACGCCGATCAACGCCAGCCCCTCCCCGCGCCGCCCGGGCGGGATCAGCGCGGCAGTCAGCGCTCCCCCGGCGACGACGGCCAGCGCGAATCCGAGCCCCCGCAGCACGCTGACCGCCACGATCCAGCCCACGCTCCCGGACACCGTGAGCACCAGCGCCGGCGCCCCCAGGAGCACCAGCCCGCCGCCCAGCGTCCACCGGTAGCCCAGCCGCGCCACCAGCCGGGGCGTCGCCAGTTCCCCGGCGACGGTGGCCGCCATCAGCGCGCCGGTGGCCAGTCCGGCGGCGCCGCCACCGCCGTGCTCACCGGCGTACAGGGGCACCACGGCCAGCAGCAGGAAGAAGCCGGACGAGCAGCCGACGATGCTCACACAGCGCAGCAGCAGCGCCCGTGTGAGAAGCGGCGGGCGGTCGGCGCCCCGGGTGCCGGTGCGGGTCACGGTTGTCATGGCTTCTGTCATGGCTTCGACGCTAGGGGGCCACCGGTCCACCGGTAAGCTCCAATTCCATGCCGCAGGAGTGGTCCGGTTCGACACCCGAGTTGCTGCTCGCCCTCGACCGGCGGAGCGGCGAACCCCTGCGCGTACAGCTGGAGTCGCAGCTCAGGACGGCGATCCGGAGCGGGCGGCTGGAGTCCGGCGAGCGGCTGCCGTCCTCGCGGGAGTTGGCCCGGGAGCTGGGGCTGTCGCGCGGCCTGGTCCAGGAGGCGTACGCCCAACTGCAGGCGGAGGGCTATCTGGTGACCCGTACGGGCTCCGCCACCCGCGTCGCGCCGTGCGCGGAGCAGGCGGCCGGTCCCGCCCGGGAGGAGGAGCCCGCGCCCGAACCGCCCCGGCTGCTCGCCGACTTCCGGCACGGGGTCCCCGATCTGACCGCCTTCCCCATGACCGACTGGCTGTGGGCGCTGCGCGAGGCCGGCCGGCGCATCCCGACCGCCGAGCTGGACTACGGCGACCCGCGCGGCTCGGCGCGGCTGCGTGCGGTGCTGGCGGGCTATCTGCGCCGGGTGCGGGCGGCCGCGGCTGATCCGGCGCACACGGTGGTGTGCGCGGGCTACGCGCAGGGGCTGGCGCTGACGCTGCGGGCGCTGGCGGACGCCGGTGTGCGGACGGTGGCGTACGAGGACCCGGGGGCGCCGGGCACGGCGCGGCGGTACGCGGCGCTGGCGGGCATGGAGGCCGTGCCGGTGCCGGTGGACTCCGCCGGGCTGGACGTGGCGGCGCTGGAGCGGACGGGGGCGCGGGCGGTGCTGGTCACACCCGCGCACCAGTGGCCGACCGGGGTGGTGCTGGCGCCGGAGCGGCGGACGGCGCTGGCCCGGTGGGCCGTACGGCATGACGGATACGTCGTGGAGGACGACTACGACGCCGAGTTCCGCTACGACCGCGAACCCGTCGGCGCCCTGCAGGGCCTGGCCCCGGACCGGGTCGTGTCGATCGGCACGGTGAGCAAGTCGCTGGCCCCGGCGCTGCGGCTGGCCTGGCTGCTGTGCCCGCCGCCGCTCACACCCGCCGTACGGGCGCTCAAGGCGCTCGAGGACCGCGGCTCACCGGCCCTGGACCAGCTGGCGCTGGCGGTGCTCGTGGAGTCCGGGCGTTACGACCGGCAGCTGCGCCGGATGCGCGCGCGGTACGCCGCCCGGCGCGTCGCGCTGGTGGAGGCGCTGGCCGCGCACGCCCCGGCGGTGCGGTTGACGGGGCTGGCGGCGGGGTTCCACGCGGTGGCGCATCTGCCGGCGGGCCGGGACGAGGCGGCGGTGATCGCGGCGGCGCGGGAGAGGTCGGTGGGGCTGTACGGGATGTCGGCGTGCCGCTCCTCGGGGGAGCCGGAACCGCCGCAGCTGGTGCTGGGCTTCGGGGACACGACGGAGCGGGCGGTGCGGGAGGGGATCGCGGTGGTGGGGGATCTGCTGGGGTAGTTCAGCGATCCGCACACGGATCTCTCGGCGAGGTTCGACGATCCGCGCCCCCTCAAGCCGCCAGATCGTCCTCCCCCGCCCGCGCCGGCACGGCCCACGTCACCCCGGACCCGGGCTCCGTCGCGGGCGAGGTGTCACGGACCAGCCCCAGCCGCCGTGCCAGCGACGACAGCCGGCCGATGGCCGGCGGCGCCAGCAGCAGGGCCGTCGCCGCGCCGAGGGCGAACCCGCCGATCACGTCCGTCGGGTAGTGCACGCCGAGGGCGATCCGGCCCAGCCCCTCCAGCAGCGCCAGCACCAGCGCGACCGCGCCGAAGCCCCGGTGGGCCACGAAGGCGGCGACGGCCAGCGCGGTGGCCACGGCCGCGTGGTCGCTGACGAACGACCAGCCCCCGGAGGCCAGCAGCGCGTCCACGCCCTCGACGTCCGCCTGCTCGGGGCGTACGCGCTCCACGAAGCCCTTGATGGGGATGTTGACGGCGAACGCGACGGCCGCGGCGACTGGCGCCCACAGCAGCGCCCCCAGCGCACCGGCGGCCCGGGGCCCCTCCTGCGTACGCCGGATCCGCCAGCCGCACACCGCGATCAGGACGACGAGCAGCGCGATGATGCCGAACCGGGCGGCGAACACCAGTAGTTGCTCCAGCCACCCGGGGGCCGAGTCGGCGAAGCCGTTGAGACCGCGCAGCACAGACGTGTCCACGTCGGTCCCCGTCCCGGCCGGCGGCGCGCCCGCCGCTCCGGTGTACCGAGGCTCCATGCCCAGTTCCTCATCTCTGTACCGCGTCGTGTCCCGTGCTGCCCGCCCCCGTGGTCAGTCGAAGTCATGCGGCCCGCTTCATCGTTATGCCCCAGGAAACGTGAGAGCGGTCGCTACCGTTCCGTACTCCACCGAAAGATCACCGTTCGGTTATCCAAGGGTGACCGTCCGTTCGACGGAGGATCGCGCAGGTCAGGTCAGGCTTTCACGGAGAGTCACCGGTTCGGCAGGGCGGCCGCGCCGTCCGCCGTCACCCGGGTCGCGCCGATGTAGTCGGGCGCGTCGATCTCGTCGAACCTGATGACGGCTCCCGTGTACGGAGCGTTGATCATGTACCCGCCGCCGACGTACAGGCCGACATGGTGGATGGACCGCGGATCGGTCAGGTCGTACGCGAAGAAGACCAGGTCGCCCGGCAGCAGTTCGTCCCGCTTCGGATGCGGGCCGGCGTTCCACTGGTCGTTCGCCACGCGCGGCAGGGTGACCCCCACCGAGGCGTACGCCGCCTTCGTCAGGCCCGAGCAGTCGAACCGGCCGTCGTGTTCCGGCGTGCCGTTGCCGCCCCACAGATAAGGGGTGCCGAGTTTGTCCTGGGCGTAGTGGATGGCACCGGCGGCCAGCCGGGAGGGCGCCACGCGCTGGACGGGGCGGGCGAAGCTCTGCTCCAGGGCGCGGATGACCTTCACGTAGTTGCGCGTCTCGCGGTACGGCGGGACGCCGCCGTACTTGATGACCGCGTACGCGCCGGCGTTGTACGCCGCGAGCATGTTGTCCGTACGGTCGCCCGGCACGTCCTTGACGTACCCCGCGAGCTTGCAGTCGTACGTCGCGGCCGACGGGATCGCGTCCGCGGGGTCCCAGACGTCGCGCTTGCCGTCGCCGTTGCCGTCGATGCCGTGGGCGGCCCAGGTGCCGGGGATGAACTGGGCGATGCCCTGCGCCTCGGCCGGCGACTGGGCCTTCGGGTTCCAGCCGCTCTCCTGGTACAACTGCGCCGCCAGCAGCGCGGGGTTGATCGCGGCGCAGAGGTTGCCCCACTTCGCCACCAGCGGCTGGTACGCGGCCGGCACGGCGCCCTCCGCCAGGTCGACCTTCCGCCCGCCGGGGCCCGTGTTCCCCGCGACGACGAAGGTTCCCACGAGCAGCAGCCCCAGGAATCCGAGCAGCCCCCCGGAGCTGATCCCTCCGATCAGCCAGATCTTCCCCGTCCCGCCGCGTCTGCCCACGGGGTCATCATCCCCCAACCCCCCGCTGATCAGTGCTGGTTGACGGAAACATCCGGACCGGGCACCCTCGGCGCGGACCCCCGCATCTCCCCAACCCATTGCTGAGAGTGACGGGTCGTGATACGCATAGTAAGCGGCGCGAAGTGGCTGTTTCTCGCGGCGGGTGCGCGGACAGGACCTGGGGGGGAATCCCGATCGCGTATCGACACGGGCTCGGATGGCGTCAAATCGACATCGGGGCGCCAGACTTCATGGAGGATAGGGGGGTTGGCCCTGTCGACCGGCAGGGTGCAGGGAACACGCCACAAGGGGCGGTGAGTTTCAGATGCGAATGGCGGCTGACAGCGCCAACCTCGCAGCCGAGAAGGGCGACATCAACACCATCATCGGCGGCATCGCCCCGGACTGGGGCCCCTTCGGCAGCCTCGGCCAGGAAGCCCGGGTGATGATCGAAGTCGTCATGGCCGTCGCCATCCTGCTCTGCCTCGCCATCGCCATCTGGGGCGCGGCGAAGCAGCGGATCGGCGCGACGGCGCTCCGCGACACGTTCAGCGCGGAACAGGGCAAGGGGCTGATCGTCGCGGGCCTGACCGGTGTCTTCATCATCGGCTCACTCGGCACACTCTTCACCATCGTCTACGGGATGGCGGTCTGACGCCGCCCCGGCCCTCGCCACTCCCGCGAGCAACCGCCGTCCCGCACGGAAGCACCGCACCGGACAAGGGCGCCCGGGGCGGTAGCCGCCCCTCCGTATCCCGCTACTGTCATACGACAGCGGCAAGTTGAGGAGACGGCGGGCGGATGGCGGAGCCAGGAACGGGGCCGGACGGGGCCCATGACCGCAAGGGCCCTGCACGGGCCGCACAGGGGGCACGGAGGCAATGAGCCAGGGCGACGATTACGGCGACGACTTCGGTTCACCGTACGGTGAACGGCAGACCCGTACGCGGCTCCCCGAGGACGGCTTCGGCAGTCGCGCCCCCGGGCGCGCGGGCCGCCGTTCCGGCGGCGCGGCGGCCCCGTCGCGGGGGCTGGTCGCGGTGCTCGGCGTCGTCGTGCTGCTCATCGCGGTGATCGCCTTCGTGAACCGGGGCGGCGACGACGGCGGCTCCTCAGGCGGAGGCGGCGCGTCGGACAAGGGCTCCACACCCACGGCCCCCACGGGCGAGCGCCCGGTCCAGGGCCGCAACGGCGCGCTCCCCGCGGGTTTCCCGAAGACGGAGCAGGGAGCGCAGTCCGCCGCCGCGAATTACGCGGTGGCGCTCGTGTCCGCCGAGATCCTCCGGTCCGACGACCGGCACGCCATTGTCGATCAGCTCTTCGTTTCCGCCAAGGTCGACGACCTTCAGGCCAAGTTCGACAAGACCTACTCAGCGGCATTCCTGGACCGGATCGGCCTCGACAGCAACGGGCAGCCGACCAGGGGCGCGACCTACGTCTCGCGCACGTCCCCCGTCGGCACCAAGGTCGTCGACTTCGCCGAGGCGTCCGCGACCATCGACGTCTGGTGCACGGGTGTCTACGGAACGGCCGGCGTCGGTTCGAAGAACCCCGTGACCAACGACTGGTTCACCATGACGCTGAAGCTCCGGTGGGAGAACGGCGACTGGAAGGTCGAGACGTTCACGCAGAAGGACGGCCCGGCACCGGTGACCGGGGACCAGCGGGCGTCCAGCGCCGATGAGATGGCGAAGGCCGTGCAGGAGTTCGGAGGGTTCACGTATGCCCGCTAACCGACGCCGTCTGGCATCGCTCGGGGCTGGACTCACGGCCGTTCAGGCCACCACCGTGCTCCTCGCGGGCCGGGCCTGGGCCGCACCGTCGCCATCCCCGACGACCGACGACAACTGCGACCTCATCGTCGGTCCCGCCAGGGACTACTGCGAGAACGGCGACAAGGCCCGCGGCGGCGGAGGCGGCGGGGGAACCGGCGACGTAGGGGAGAGCCTCGACCCGCTCGCCTCCCTGGCCAAGGGTTGCGCGGATGCCGCGTCGTGGACCATCGACAAGCTCAGCGACGCCGTCAACTCGACGACCACCGTCGACTTCACCAACGAGACCTTCCTCCGCCAGTACGCCGTCGTCTTCGCCGCCTCCACCATCCTCACCCTCACGCTCTGGCTCCTGGCGGTGGCCAAGCGCGCCGTCCGGGGCGTCCCCCTGACCGAGGCGCTCACGGAGGCCGTCGGCTTCCTCTGGCTCACCGTGCTGGCCTCCGCGTTCACGCCCCTGATCCTCTACACCGTCGTGGCCGCGACCGACTCCGTCACCGAGGCCATCGCCACCGGCACGAGCAGCGACACCGACACGTTCTTCGGCGGCTTCAGCGACGCGCTCGCCAAGGGCACCGACATCGGCGGCGGCCCGATCATGCTGATCGTCGTGAGCCTGGTCTCCGTGCTCGCCGCGGGCGTGCTGTGGCTGGAGCTGGTGATCAGAGCGGCCCTCCTCTACGTCGGCGCCCTCCTCGGCACCGCCGTCTACGCGGGCCTGGTCGACAAGAACATGTGGCACCACGTCCGCCGCTGGGCCGGCATCATGATCGCCGTCATCCTGGTCAAACCGGTGATCGTGATCGTGCTCAGCCTCGCCGGCGCGCTGTCGGCGGACGAGGGACCGGACGCGTTCTCGGCGGTCGTCAGCGGGCTGGCCATCATCCTGCTCGCCATCTTCGCCTCCGCGATGATCTACCGCTTCGTCCCCGGCTTCGGCGACGAGGTCGCCGCCGCCCGCAAGGGCCGCGGGTCGTCCCGTACGGATCCCGCGGCCGCGGTGCTGGCGACGCCGGCTGCCCTGGTCTCCCAGGGCATCAAGACGCACAGCTCCCGCAACAGCAACGGCGGCGGCAACACGCAGGACGCCCGCCCCCCGCAGCAGTCCGGCGGCGTCCAGGGCGGCGTGGCCGCCCACAGCACCCGCAACCAACCGGCCACCACCCCCCCACCCCGCCCCGCGTCAGGCACCGCCGCACCGCGCGAACAGCAGCCCGCCCGCGGCAACGCAAACGGAGGAGGTGACCGGCGATGACGACCGAAGCGCACGCGCACCAGGCCCCCCGGCGCACGTATCTCATCGGCAGGTCGAGACCGAACGCGATCGTCGGCCGCAACCGCGAGACGGGCGAGATCTCCCTGATCATCGCGGGCGCCTTCCTGGGCATGATGGGCGGCCTGCTCGTGCCGGTGCTCTCGCTGCGCATCGTCACGCTGATGGGCTTCCCGCTGCTGGCGCTGGCCGCCGTGTACGTGCCGTACCGGGGCCGGACGTTCTACAAGTGGTTCGAGGTCAACCGCTCGTACAAGCGCACCCTCCGCCAGGGCACGACGTACCGCTCCGACGCCCCCGAGGCGGGCATCAGGCTCGACGGTCGCGAGGTGGAGATCGGCCCGCCCCCGGGCATCGGGCGGATCAACTGGCTGGCGGCGCCGTTCGGCCCGGACGAGGTGGCGGTGCTGCTGCACGCCGACCGGCGGACGGTGACGGCGGCCATCGAGATCGAGGGCCCGGGCGTGGGCCTGCGCGACAGCGAGGACCAGGAGGCCCTCGTCGACCGTTTCGGCACCCTGCTGAAGCACGTCGCGAACGGCGACGGTTTCGTCTCCCGGCTGCAGATGCTGGCCCGTACGCTGCCCGCCGACCCCGACGCGCACGCCAAGGACGTGGAGCGGCGCGGCGACGACCAGACGCCGGAGTGGATAAAGGAGTCGTACGAGCAACTGCAGTCGATGGTCTCCACCTCCTCCGAGCAGCACCGGGCGTATCTGGTGGCGTGCATGGCGTACAACCGCGAACTCGGCCACGAGGCACAGGCGATCGCGAAGGCCGCCAAGTGCAGCCGTGACGAGGGCATCGCCACGGTGATGGTGCGCGAGCTGGGCGACATCTGCGCGCGGCTCGCGGAGGCGGACATCCGGGTGCGCCAGCCGCTGGGCAAGGCGCGGCTGTCGTCGCTGATCCACGCGATGTACGACCCGGACCACCCGATCGACCACATCCAGGCGATGACCGACCGCAACGCCTGGCCGGCCGAGCTGGACGCGCTGGAGCCGACGTATCTGCAGGCCAAGACGCGCGAGTCGCTGACGCGGGCGCCCTGGTGCCATGCCACGGCCTGGGTGAAGGAGTGGCCGATGACGCCGGTGGGCGTCAACTTCCTCGCCCCGCTGCTGGTCCACACCCCGGACGTGATCCGCACGGTGGCGGTCTGCATGGACCTGGAGCCCACCGAGCTGGCCATCGAGCGGATGCTGACCGAGAAGACGAACGACGACGCGGAGGCGTCCCGCGCGGCCAAGATGAACCGGGTCGTCGACCCCCGCGACGTCGCCCACCACACCCGTATCGACCAGCGCGGCGACGATCTGGCGAGCGGCGCGGCGGGCGTGAACCTCGTCGGCTGGATCACCGTGTCGTCCCGCAACCCGGACGCGCTGGCCCGGGACAAGCGCACGATCCGCGCGGCGGCGGGCAAGTCGTATCTGAAGCTGGAGTGGTGCGACCGCGAGCACCACCGGGCGTTCGTCAACACGCTCCCCTTCGCGACGGGGCTGCGCAAGTGATCGGCCCGCAGAGCCCGCTGGAGGCGATCACCCAGGCGTTCACCGGCCTGCTCTTCGGCAAGGTCGAGACGACCCGGCTGCCCGTGCGCACGTCCACCAACCAGGCGCAGGCGGTGTACCTGCCGACCGCCGCGCCCGGTCTCGGCGACTCGGGCGTGATCATCGGCCGCGAGGTCTACAGCGGCAAGGGCTACATCTACGACCCCTTCCAGCTGTACGGGCAGCAACTCCCCGCTCCGCACTGGCTGGTCCTCGGCGAGTCCGGCAACGGCAAGTCGGCGCTGGAGAAGACGTACGTGCTGCGCCAGCTGCGCTTCCGCGACCGCCAGGTGGTGGTGCTGGACGCACAGGGCGAGGACGGCGTCGGCGAGTGGGCGCTGATCGCCCAGCAGCTCGGCATCACGCCGATCCGGCTGGACCCGATGGCGGCCCTGGACAGCGGCATCCGCCTCAACCCCCTGGACCCGGCGATCACTTCGACGGGCCAGCTAGCCCTCCTCCGTACGATCATCGAGGTCGCCACGGGGCGGGCGCTGGACGAGCGGTCCGGCTTCGCGCTGAAGGTGGCGCACGCGTCGGTGGCCGAGTCGGTCAAGCCGGGCGCGCAGCCGGTCCTGATGGACATCGTGGAGCAGCTGCGCCATCCGCAGGAGGAGGCCGCGACGGCGATGAACGTCGAGGTCGACGACGTACGCAACTGGGGCCTGGACGTGGCCCTGGTGCTGGACCGGCTGGTGGACGGCGATCTGCGGGGCATGTTCGACGGCCCGACGACCATCGGCATCGATCTGGACGCACCGCTGATCGTCTTCGACCTCTCGCACATCGACCGCAACTCGATCGCGATGCCGATCCTGATGGCGATCGTGGGCGTCTGGCTGGAGCACACCTGGATCCGCCCGGACCGGATGAAGCGCATCTTCCTGGTGGAGGAGGCGTGGCACATCATCAACTCCCCGTTCGTGGCCCAGCTCTTCCAGCGCCTGCTGAAGTTCGGCCGGCGCCTAGGCCTGTCGTTCGTGGCGGTGGTCCACCATCTGTCGGACGTGGTCGACGGGGCGGCGGCGCGGGAGGCGGCGGCGATCCTCAAGATGGCCTCCACCCGCACCATCTACGCCCAGAAGGCCGACGAGGCCCGGGCCACCGGTCGCGTCCTGGGCCTGCCCCGCTGGGCGGTGGAGATCATCCCGACGCTCACCCCGGGCATCGCCGTGTGGGACGTCAACGGCAACGTCCAGGTGGTCAAGCACCTGGTGACGGAGGCGGAGCGCCCGCTGGTCTTCACCGACCGGGCGATGACCGAGTCGTCGGAGCAGGAGCAGCTGGAAGCGGAGGAGTACGAGCAGACGACCGCCGCACGCGAATCGACGGTGGCCTGAGATGGCGGTGCCGCGCGAGACGTCGTCCTCGGAGCGGGGCATCCCCGACGCGCTGCTGATCGGCGTGATCGCGTTCCTGCTGGGCCTGACGGTGCTGGTGTGGACGGCGACGGGCCTCGCGGGCCTGCTGGCGCACGGCTCGTGGCCGCCGGGCGTGACCTTCGCGCGGACACCGGCGGCGATGCGGGAGCTGATGCAGGAGCCGCACGACCTGGCGGGCGCGTGGCCGCGGACACCGGCGGCGGCGCTGTCGGGCTGGGGCCTGTTCTGGGGGGTGTTCATCGGCCAGCTGCTGGTGCTGCTCGTGCTGACGGTGGCGTCGATGACCCGCGTCGCCCGCTGGCGCGCGGACCGCGCGGACCGCAGAGCGGACCGCCTCGCGGCGGCGGAGGAGGAACGCCGGCGCCGTCGGAATGGCCGCGGCTCTGCAAAGCGCCCTTCCGGCGACAGCCGGCACGACGAGCCGCAACCCCCAGGCGCCGACGGTGACCAGGTCGGCACGGTGACGGGTGGCGTGTGGGCGGGGGCATCCCCCGCGCCGAAGGCGCGGGGCGGCGCCGCCGGCGAACGAGAACCGCTCACCCCGCAAGACGACGAGGCGCCGAAGGCGCGGGGCGGCGCCGCCAGTGAACGAGAACCGCTCACCACGCATCGCGAAGAGGCGCGGCCCGAAGCCGAACCCGCAACCCCCAACGGCCCGCTGATCTACCAGCGCACGCGCGACACCACCCCCGCCCGCGAGGCCCTGACCGCCGCCGAGGGCGCGGCCCTCGTCGTCACCTCGGACCCCACCCTCTGGTCGGAGACCAAGGACGCCCGCGCCAAACTCGGCCCGACCCTCGTCTACGACCCCAACCACCGCTGCGACACCCCCGACCGCATCCGCTGGAGCCCCACGGAAGGCTGCACGGACCGCCAGGTCGCAGACGCCCGAGCGGCAGCGCTCCTGTACGCGATCACCCCCCGCGCCCGGGCCGACGCGGCCATCGCCGACACCGCCCGCACCCTGCTCACCAGCTGGCTCCACGCGGCCGCGGTGGACAACCGCCCGATGGCTCATATCCAGCGCTGGGCCGCCGCCCAGGGCGCCGCCCACGAACCCGTGAAGATCCTCCGTACCGCGAGGCGTGCCGCGGAAGGCTCCGCGGGACGCCTCGAATCCGCGCTCACGGCCCACCCGACGACCAGGGACCAGGCGCAACAGCTCGTCACGCGGGCCCTCTCTGCCCTCTCCACCCTCCACATCCGGAACAGTTGCATCGCCAATCGGACAGATTCGCTCACTCTGGAGTCATTTATCGACGAGGGGGGAACGCTTTACGTGGTCGGTGAAGCCATCGAGGATCCCCGGCGCGAGCCCGGCGCGATGCCCCTGCTCACCGCCCTCGCCGCAGACGTGGTCGAGCACGGCCGCCGCATGGCCGCACGGTCATCCACCGGCCGGCTCGACCCACCACTGACGCTGGTCCTCGACGACGTGGCGGCGGTCGCGCCCGTCCCCCAGCTCCCGCAGCTGCTCACGGCCCGCCCCCTGCCGCTCCTCGCGGTGGTCCGCTCCCCGGAACAGGCCCAGGACCGCTGGCCGGAGCTGGGCGCCGGGAGCTGACCCCCGGACGTCAGTCGTGCCGGTGCCCCGGCCGTTCGGCGGCCGGCATCCGGCTGATCCGTACCAACTCGTCGAAGTCCGCCGCGACCCCCCGCAGCAGCAGGTCGACCAGCCGCACGGCGGAGGCGGGCTCCTGCCCGAACAGGGCGCGCTGGTACACCACCGACGCCAGCAGGTCCACGAGCAGCTCGGGATCCGTCTCCGGCACCAGGTCGCCCCGGTCCGCGGCCCGCCGCACAGCGACCAGCGCCGCCGAACGGCTCGGCGCCACCAGCGTGTCGAGCAGATACGTGTGCAGTTCGGGATCCCCCGCGCACTCCGCGATGAGCGGCGCGAGCACCCCGGGCGGCAGGCGCTCGTCGAGGGCCTGGGCCAGCAGCCGCACGCTCTGCTGCAGATCGCACCGGGTGCAGCCGTTGTCCGGCGCGGGCGGTACGGCCATCAGCGCGCCCAGCGCGTCGATGACCAGGCGCTGGCGCTGCGGCCAGCGGCGCCGGATCGCCGCCTTGCTCGTCCCGGCCCGCGCCGCCACGCGCTCCAGCGCGAAGCCGCCGCAGCCGTGCTCGGCCAGCTCGTCCGCGGTGGCCTTGAGCACGGCCGCGTCGATCGCCGGATCGCGCGGCCGGCCGGTGGCGGGGGGCGGTGTCACTGCCCGGCGTCCTGCGGGTACCAGCGCAGCTCGACGGTGTTGCCGTCCGGGTCCTTGACGTACACGGAGGTCGCCGACCCGCGCGCACCCCACCGCGGCACGGGGCCCTCGAGGACGTCGAACGTGCCGGAGTCGATGACCTCCTGCCAGTCCAGCGGATCGACGACCAGGCAGATGTGGTCGACGTTGGACTCGCCGCGGGGCCGGGAGAAGAGGTCGATGACGGTCGACGCGTCGATCCGTACGGACGGGAAGGGCACCTTCCCGGCCCGCCACTCCTCGACCCGCTCGGGCTCGAGGCCCAGCGGTCCGGTGTAGAACTCCAGCGCCTTGTCGACGTCGGTGACGTTGAGCACCAGGTGATCGAAAGCCTTGACCCGCATGTCGGACCCCTCCGCTTCGGACTTACGTTCCGTTCCGGTACGGATCATATTCAGGACCGTCGGCCGGCGTCAAGATCCCGGAACGCGCGGAGGGCGCGACAGCCGTGAAGCCGCCGCGCCCTCCGCCCCGTTCGGGGTATTACGAGGTGAAGATGAAGTACTTCCACGAGCTGTACGTCGTGGCGTTCACGCTGTCGCCGGACGAGCCGTCGACGTAGACGGACCGGGCCCGGAGCTTGTAGTTGTTGGGCCAGTCGCCCTCGAGCTTGACGTAGGACTTGCCGGAGGAGTTCAACGGCACGTACATCGGGTCCACGCTGTGCCAGGCACCGGACGCGTAGATCTGCATGTCCACCCGCTGGGACCGGCCGGGGTAGGCGGTCATGGCGGTGGAGAGCACCGGGTCCTTGTAGTCGTGGATGTAGTAGTAGGTGTGACCGCCGGTGTAGGCGGTCTTGTAGTAGTCGTTGACGTACATCTTCACGCTGACCCGGGTGGGCACCCACACCTTGACGGTCTTCGCGGCGGTCCGCGAGTCGCCCGTGAAGACGGCGTAGACGGAGGTGTCGCGGTACATCTTCACGTACGCGGTCAGGTCACCGGAGGAGTTGACCGTACCGGACTTGACCAGCAGCCTGCCCTTGTCGTCGCCGGCCCGGTCCTGGTAGATCGCCACGGTGCGGTTCTTGTACGTCGAGCCCAGGTGGGCGCGGAACTTCACGGTCGCGCCGTAGGACACGGTGGACGTCGGGTACTTGTACAGCGCGAGGCTCACCGCGTTGTACGACACGGAGACCGTGCCGCTGGCGGTCGCCGGGAAGTGCTGGTCGTCACCCGCGTAGGAGACCTTGTAGGTCGCCTTGCCGCCGGCGAGCGGCGTGTCGGCGAACGAGAACGAACCGTCCGCGGCCAGGGTCTTCAGCCCGAGGGACTTGCCGCTCGGCGACTCCCCGTCCGTCCGCGTGACGGCCACCTGGGCGCCCGAAGGCAGCGCCAGCGCGGTGGAGATCCGCCCCTTGACGGTCAGCGCCTTGGCACGGGTGGCCGTCGACGGGACCTCCACCGTCGCGGTGACGGGATAGCGGCGGGCCTGGTCGATGACCGCGAGGGTGCCGGTCGCGTTCCACGGGTCGTCGCTGACGACGAACAGCCGGCTGCCGTCGGGCGACCAGGCGACACCATCGGTGTCGAGGGGCCCGTCGAACAGGTTCCGGGACGCCGCCGGCGCGCCCGCGCCGCCCGGGTAGACGTAGACGTCACCCACGTTGTCGCGGTCCGTCGAACCGCCCGCGACCGTGCCGTCGGGCGCGATGGCGACCGACTCCATCGTGTAGTTGCCCGGGTAGCTCGCCACGGCGGACAGGTCGGCGAGGCTGAACTCGCGCATGCTCGTGGCGAAGTTGCCCGCGGCGACGAAGCGCTGGTTGTCCGGGGTGAAGGCCAGGTTCTTGATGAACCCGTCCAGCTCCTTCTGGGTACGGACGGCCGGAGTGCCCGTGGACACGTCGTACACGACGACCGGGGCGGAGCTGATGTGCCCGTCCACGGCGACGACCGTGTCCGGCAGGTCCGGGTCCGTGTACACCGACGGCGCGCCCGACCAGTTCTGGCCGATGCCCAGCTCCAGGGAGACCGTCGGGGTCTCGGTCGTCAGGTCGAGCGAACCGATCTCGGCGGTGTCCCAGTTCTCGCCGTAACCGAACCAGACCTTGCCGCCACCCACCGCCACGTCCGAGGGCTTGGTGCCCGTGCCCGTCGGGTAGGAGGCGGTCTCGGTCAGTTGGCCGGCGTCCACGGCGACGATCTTGTCGGCACCGGGAACGGCGGCGTACAGGGTGCTCGAGTCCGCGCTGAGCGCGAGCCCCTGGACCTGAGGCAGACCGGGAAGGGTGGCCTGTACGGCACCGGCGAAGTCGGTGACGAGGATCCGGTTCGCGTCCCGGTCGCTGATGAACAGCCGGCTGTGCACGGAGTCGACGACCATGTCCCCGTACGAGGCGAGCGGCAGGTTCGTGCGGGTGTCCGCGGCGGCGGGAGCGGCCGCGCCGCCCACCAGCGCTACGGAACCCGCGGCGACGGCAACCGCCGTCGCCAGTGATGTGCTGCGCATGCGCACAGTGATTCATACCCCCAGGGTGAAAGGGAGACCTGGTGCCGGACCGCGGCGATGAGCGGTCCGACGTGAGCGCGGATTCGCGCTGGTGCCGGTGAGACACGTGTGACAGGCGGAAGGTTGTACGAGCTGACGGCAGTTTCCGAACCCGTTCAACCCGGGTCCGGCACGGGCAGGCCGGCGCTACGGCCGCTCGACCGCCATCTCGACCTCCACCCCGCCCACCTCGGGCGCCGCGGCCAGCGTCCCGCCCGTCCGCACGAACCCGCACTTGCGGTAGAGCCCCTCCGCCCGCACGTTGCGCTCGTGCACGTACAACCGCACGCGCTCCAGCCGCGGCTCCGCCAGCCCGAACGACCACTCCAGCGCGGCCGCGAAGAGCTTCTCCCCCAGCCCCGCACCCCGCGCCTCGGGCCGCAGGTACACGCCGACCAGATGCCCCTGCGGCACCTGGACCTCGGACGCGAAGCTGACCTCCTGCCCCGGCCGCTCGACGAGCACGGTCACACAACCGACCTCACGCCCGTCACCGTCCTCGGCGACGAACCCCTTCACCGCCACGCCGGCCGCGGCCCCCTCGGTCCGCTCCCGCCAGAAGGAGTCCGGCTTCGCGACGGCACTGTCGTACGTATCGAGGAAGGCGATCGCCGCCACCTCGTCCTGCAGCGCCGCCAGCCGCAACTCCTTGTACTGTCGCCACTCCTCGGCCCGCACACCCCTGATCACATAGCTCATACGCCGATCCTCGGGCCCGTCCCCGCCCCCCGCCAAGCCAATTACGGCAGCGCCCGCCCCACGATCACGTCCACGAGCCGCTCCGGCCCGTACGGGGCCAAGAGCCCCGGCACCGTCAGGTCGTCGACGATCAGCCCGAGCATGGCGAGATAGAGGACCACGACCCCGTCACGGTCACCGGGCAGCCCCGAGCCCAGGTGGAACTCCAGATTGCCCTTCAGCTGCGCTTCGAAGAAACCGGTCAGCTCGGCGTTCAGCTCCGGACGCCGGGTGGACTCCAACCGCATCTCGAGCAGCGCCAGATGACACCTGCGCTCCCGCCGGGTGCGCTCAAGCAACTGCCGCAGCAGGGCGGCCGTCACCTCACGCGGGGTCCCCGAGGCGAGGGTCGCGGTCACCTCCTCGGGGTCGGGTGCCAGCCGCTCCAGAACGCGCTGCATGACCTGGGCGAGCATCTCGCCGCGGTTGGCGAAGTAGTTGGAGGCGGTGCCGACGGGAACGGCCGCCGCCTTGTCCACGGCGCGCAGGGTCAGACCGCGGGCGCCCTCGCGGGCGAGTACGTCGATGGCTCCGTCGAGCAGCGCGGTACGGCGGGCGGGGTTCTGGCGCAACAGACGCTCCTTCCAACTCCATTGACACCACTGCAAGTGCAGTACTACGGTGAAACCACTTCAGTCAGAGTACATCGTCTGAAGCGCAACAGGACCCACCACAGCCCCCAGCAGAAAGAGCACCGGATGCGAAAGCTCACGTACTACATCGCCGTCACCCTCGACGGCTACATCGCCGGCCCCGGCGGTGAGGTCGACTTCCTCCCCTTCGAAGGCGACGCCCGCGACGGGATCCTCGCCGAGTATCCGGAGACGATGCCCACCCCGGCCCGCACGGCCTTCGGCCTCACGGACACCCCGCACCTCCACTTCGACACGGTCGTCATGGGCCGCGCCACGTACGAACCGGGCCTGGCGGCCGGCCTGACCGACCCGTACGCCCACCTCACGACGTACGTCGTCTCCACGACCCTCGACCCCGTCGACCCGGCGGTGAACGTCGTCCGCGACAATCCCGTGGACCTGGTCCGCAAACTCAAGTCCCAGCCCGGCCAGGACATCTGGCTCTGCGGCGGCGGCCGACTCGCGGCAGCGCTGCTCCCCGAGATCGACGAACTGATCCTCAAGCGCAACCCGGTCGCCATCGGCTCGGGCATCCCCCTCTTCGCGAACGCCCCGTTCGCCCCGCTGCCCTTCACCCCCACGGCAACCCGCACGTTCACCACGGGCCTCAGCATCACCACATACGCACGCACCACGTCCGCCCCGGCCTCGTAGGCCCCGCACGGACGCAGGCGCATTCGGTCACTCTGACGGCGGCGTCACCACGGGTACGAAGGCCGGGAGGGACTCGGAGCCGTCGGCGTAGACGGCCGTGACCCGGTAGAAGAACGTGCTGCCGGACGCCAGCGCCTCACTGAAATAGCCCTCCGGCTCCGTGGCGACCAGCCGGTACGACAGGGTGGTCCGACTCCACATGTACACCCGGTACGCGGTCGCCCCGGGCACCGCGTCCCAGGTCATCACGTGCCACGGATCGTCGTGGTACGTCGTGACGGTCACCGGGGACCCCTCCGGTGTCGCGACCGTCGGCATCAGGTCCAGCTCGGTCACCACGGCCTTCTGCGCACCGCCGGTCGACGCGAAGTTCGAGTTGCCCATGAGGTCGACCGTATCGACGAAGTAGCACTTCTCCTCGCCGTCGGACAGGCGCACATCGTCGTAGGAAGTCGTGGTGGGCGCCAGCTCCTTCACCGGGCCGCCCACGCACGTGTCGCCCTGAAGGTCCCCCGAGTGGACGACATAGCGGGCGAGGTCGCGATCGCCGACCGCGTTCCACTTGAGCGCCACTCCGTACTCCGTGGCGGTGGCGGTGAGCCCCGTCACGGCGGCAGGCGGCGTCACGTCCTTCGCCAGCGTCACCGTGCCGGAGCTGAGCGACTCGTTCCCGTCCGCATCGAACCCACGGACGACGTAGTGGTACGTCCCCTCCGCATCGACCGCATCGTCCGTGCACGTCACTTCACGACGCCCGTCGGACAACGGCACCTCCGTCGTGGCGCAGGGCAGGGGCGCCGTGGCCGTACTCACCGGCAGAGTGGTCGAGCGGTACACGTGGAAGCCCGCGTACTCCCCGTCCGGGGAATCGGGGCCCGGGCGGTACTTCCACCGCAGGGTGCCCGAGCCCGGGGCCGCGGTCACGCTCGGCTCCTGCGGGGCCGCGACGAGACGTCGGGCAGCCGCCGGCGGGTAGGACGCGGGGCTCAGCGCGGACTGCCGCCCCGCCCCGTCCACGGCGGCGATCCGGAACCGCACCAGCTGGGACCGCTGCACCGGGTGGAAGAGCATGCTGGTGCCGGTGGCGTACTCGGAGGGTGAGTCCATATCGGCGTCGTTCACCACCAGATACCGCACCGCACCGGGCACGGCGTTCCATGTGAGCTGGATCCCCGTGTCGGCACCGCGTGCGCCGAAGCCCGTGGGCGTGGTCATGGCGTACGTCTTCACGCCCACGTCCGCACTGCCCGCCGACGTGTTCCCCGCCTTGTCGTACGCCCGCACCTCGAAGTAGTAGGTCTGGCCCGCCACCGGCGGGACACCCCCGTACCACCGGGAGCCCGTCGTCTTCACCAGGGTCCAGACCGACGAACCGGCCGGCCTGCGATACACCCGGTATCCGGCGAGATTCATCTCCTTGTTCGCCGCCCACGTCACCTTCGCCATCGCCGTGGACTGCTCCAGATACCCGGTGACCAGCGTCGGCGCCAGCGGTCGCACCTTGTCCACGGTGGCCGAAGTCCGCGGCGCGTAGGAGAACTTGACGTTCGCCGACCCGGTCCAGTTCACGAAGTCGACGCGCAGGGAGTGCCGGCCGGACGGGATGGTGACGTACGCCGTCCTGCTCTGCGTGGTGCTCACGTTCCGCCAGATGTCGATCTTCCGGACGCCGTCGAGATACACCCGGATCCCGTCCCGCGCGGACGCCCAGAACACGAACGGCCCACCGGAACCGAAGTCCCGGGTGACACTCCAGCGCACCCCGAAGTAGTTACTGGGCAGGCCGCTGGCCGGCGCTCCGGTTCCCCATGTCTGATCAATTACGGAGTCGCAGTCGACTCGCTTCGGAGTCCCGGAGAAGGTCGTGTTGGCGAAGAACTGCCGCTTGTACACCGGCGATGTGCACGTGGTCGCAGCCACGGCCTCGCCGGCGGGAAGCACCGCGAGCAGAACCCCCAACGAACTCAGCGCAACAGCCAGCCCTGCCGCAGCACGCAGACCACGCCTCAGCGACGAAAACATCCGGTCCGGTCTTCCCCCACCCCTGGGACACGTACAACCAAATGGAACGGACCGCATCGTAGCCGAACAGATCACCGGTGGGGGAGGGAATTGACAGTGGACGCAAAAAAGCCTCAACCCCCAGCCTATGGCTGGGGGTTGAGGCTCAATAATTGTTCGGCGGCGACCTACTCTCCCACAGGGTCCCCCCTGCAGTACCATCGGCGCGGAAAGGCTTAGCTTCC
>NZ_JBFAXR010000109.1:0-29691 GCF_040680895.1 Streptomyces sp. NPDC051940
ACGCATTCGTTCCACACCCACCGGCAGCGGTCCCACTCGGCCAGCAGGGCGCCCCTTTGCGGGCTGCGCCCGCGTCGCGCCTGGCGGCGCTCGGCCTCAAACGCCGGCCGGGCTGGTTTGGGCTCTCCGCCGTGTTGCCTGGCGGCGGGCGTTGTCGGCGCTGCGCGCCTCGGCCTCAAACGCCGGCCGGGCTGCATGTTGCGTTGCGCTGCGGGGGCTTCGCCCCCGGGCCCCCTTTGCGGGCTGCGCCCGCGTCGCGCCTGCGGCGCTCGTCCTCAAGCGCCGGACGGGCTGGGAGTGGCCTCCGCCCCTTGTTGCCTGGTCACCGGCGTTGTCGGCGCTGCGCCCGCGTCGCGCCTGGCGGCGCTCGGCCTCAGGCGTCGGCCGGGCTGGGGTGTGCCCTGTGCCCTTGTGCCTGGTGGGCTGTGGGGCGGTGCCCCGTTTCAGCCCGTCCGGCGTTTGAGGACTTCGGGCGGAGCCCGAAGCGCGCCGTAGGCGCCGGCGGGGGGTGGGGGGACGACAGCCCGGGGTCCGGGGGCCGTGGCCCTCGGACCCCGCGCAGGGGTCAGCGGCGGGACACGCCCTCCGCGCGGGCCGCGGCCGCTACCGCCGCCGCGACGGCGGGGGCGACCCGGTCGTCGAACGGGGACGGGATGACGTGGTCGGCCCGGAGGTCGTCGCCGACGACCTCCGCGAGCGCCTCGGCCGCGGCGAGCTTCATGCCCTCGGTGATCCGCGAGGCGCGGACCTGGAGGGCGCCGGCGAAGATGCCGGGGAAGGCCAGCACGTTGTTGATCTGGTTCGGGAAGTCGGAGCGGCCCGTGGCCACGACCGCGGCGTACTTGTGCGCCACGTCGGGGTGGATCTCCGGGTTCGGGTTGGCCATCGCGAAGACGAACGCGCCCGGCGCCATCGACGCCACCGCCTGCTCCGGGACCGTACCGCCGGAGACGCCGATGAAGACGTCCGCGCCGGCCAGGGCCGACTCGAGCGAGCCGGTGAGCCCGGCCTTGTTCGTCAGGGACGCCAGCTCCCGCTTGGCGGAGTTGAGGTCCTCGCGGTCCGCGGAGACGATGCCCTTGCGGTCGGAGACCGCGACGTCGCCGATGCCGGCCGAGACCAGGATCTTGGCGATCGCGGCGCCCGCCGCGCCCGCGCCGGAGATCACCGCGCGCAGCTCGCTGAGCCCGCGCCCGGACAGCTTCGCGGCGTTGCGCAGCGCCGCCAGCGTGACGACGGCCGTGCCGTGCTGGTCGTCGTGGAAGACGGGGATGTCGAGGCGCTCCTGCAGCTTGCGCTCGATCTCGAAGCAGCGCGGGGCCGCGATGTCCTCGAGGTTGACGCCGCCGAAGGACGGGGCGAGCCGCGCCACCGTCTCGACGATCTCGTCGACCCCACGGCAGTCGAGCGCGATCGGCACCGCGTCGACCCCGCCGAACTGCTTGAAGAGGATGGCCTTGCCCTCCATCACCGGGAGGGACGCCTCGGGGCCGATGTCCCCGAGCCCCAGCACCGCGCTGCCGTCGGTGACCACGGCCACGACCTGGGACTTCCACGTGTAGTCGTGGACCAGCTCCGGCTGCTCGGCGATGGCGCTGCACACCTTGGCCACGCCCGGCGTGTACGCGAGGGACAGGTCGTCCTTGTCCCGCACCGGGACGGTGGCCTGGATGGCCATCTTGCCGCCGCGGTGGAGGGCGAACGCCGGATCGAAGAACTCGTCCCCGGAATCGGACTCGTTCGTATCGCTGGGAGGGTTGACGATCTCCGCTGCCACTGTATTGACCCCTTAGTCAAAACTTGTCGAGGGTGACCACCTCCTGGTTGCGGAGGTGGGGCGGGCACGGCGTCCGCTGCGAGGCCTCGGGTGTCGGCTGAGGCCCGTGGGTGACGGACGCGCGGACGCGCCGCACACGCGTCCTGGCCCCGGATGAGGGGTGTAAGGGTCCTGTCTACCGCAAGATTGCTACAGCTGGCGACCCGGATCGGGTTAAGGGGCGGTCCCCGGGGGGTGTGGCCTGTCCCGGTTGGCGCAGGACAACTGTCACTCGTTGTCCTATTTGTCATATTCTGGCCTGACAAGTGAATTCTGTTCCGTGATCTACGTCTCTTACGGACCCCGCCGAGGCGGGCGCCGCCTTGTAATGGGGCTGGTGGGAAGCTTCCGGCGAACCGCCCGTTATCGGATCTTGATGCGGGTGCGCCGCTGAGGGTTCGCCTCCGGATGTAAAGATGCCCTCAATCACACACGGGCTCGACCCCCACTCGCGTGGTCGAGTGCCACTACGGGCCACCCCCCTCACGCACTGCAGGAGGAACCAGCATGACCGCAAGGACCACCCGGCGCATTCCCACGGCGAAGTCGCGACTGGCAGCCGTCGGAGCACTGGCGGCAGCGGGCGCGCTCGTCCTCTCCGCCTGCGGTGACCAGACGGACGACAGCGGCGACTCCGGCACCAAGGACTCGACCGCCTCCGCCTCGGCGTACAACCTGCCGAAGAAGATCCAGGACGCGGGCGTCGTCAAGGTCGGCTCGGACATCAACTACGCCCCGATGGAGTTCGACCAGGGCGGCACCCCGACCGGTGTGGACGTGGACATCGCCGCCGCCATCGGCAAGGAGCTCGGTGTCGACTTCAAGTTCGAGAACGGCACCTTCGACAACCTGATCCCGTCGCTGGACACCGGTCGCTACGACGTGATCATGTCCGCGATGAGCGACACCAAGGAGCGCCAGGCGAAGGTCGACTTCGTCGACTACTTCAACGCCGGTGTCTCGATCCTGGCCAAGAAGGGCAACCCCGAGGGCATCAAGTCCGTCGAGGACCTCTGCGGCAAGACCATCGCGTTCCAGCGCGGCACGGTCTCCGCCGACGTCGCCGCGGCCGCCAACAAGGACGCCTGCGCCTCGGACAAGATCAAGACCCTCACGTTCGACACCGACACCGAGGCGCTGCTGCAGGTCAAGCAGGGTCGCGCGGTCGCGGACCTGAACGACTTCCCGGTCGCCGCGTACAACGCGAAGACCTCCGGCGGCGGCAACGACTTCGAGGTCGTCGGCGAGCAGATCGACGAGGGCCCGTACGGCATCGCCGTGACCAAGGACAACGCGCAGCTGCGCGACGCCGTCTCCAAGGCGCTGGACGCGATCATCGCCAACGGCGAGTACGCCAAGGTCCTGGAGAAGTGGAACGTCACGCAGGGCGGCGTGGACAAGGCCGTCGTCAACGGCGGCGCCGAGTAATCCGCGCGTCTCTCGAAGGCAAGTCCTGTGACTGACAAGTACGCGATGGGTCCGTCCGACACTCCGCCGGGCGGACCCGGAGTCACCAAGACCGGCTCCGCTCCGACGCCCCCGGAGGCCATCAAGGCCATCCCGGTGCGGCACCCGTGGCGCTGGGTCAGCGCCGTGGTGGTGCTGGGGCTGCTGATCCTGCTCGGGATGGCGTTCGCCAACGCCGATCTCGCGTGGGGCGACATCCCCGAGTACCTGCTCTCCGAGCGGTTCATCGACGCCGGGCTGAACACGCTCAAGATCACCGTGCTGAGCTTCATCATCGGCATGGTGCTGGGCATCGTCCTGGCCGTGATGAAGCTGTCGAAGAACCCGGTGGTCTCGCTCTTCGCCAACGGCTACATCTGGCTCTTCCGCGGCACCCCGGTGCTGCTGCAGCTGCTGATCTGGTACAACCTCGCCCTGATCTTCCCGGTGCTCAACCTGGGTCCGATCTACAAGGACGAGATGACCGAGTTCATGACGCCGTTCATGGCGGCGCTGCTCGGTCTGGGCCTGAACCAGGCCGCCTATATGGCGGAGGTGGTGCGGGCCGGTATCCAGTCCGTCGACGAGGGTCAGACCGAGGCGTCGCACGCGCTCGGCATGAGCTCCGGCAAGACGATGCGCCGCATCGTGCTGCCGCAGGCGATGCGGGTCATCATCCCGCCGGCCGGCAACCAGTTCATCGACCTGCTGAAGACCTCGTCGCTGGCCTCCGTGATCACGTACACGGAGCTGACGCAGGTGGCGAAGACGATCTCGTCCGAGTCGCTCAACGTGATCGAGATGTATTTCGTCGCGGCGATCTGGTACCTCTTCTTCACCAGCGTCTTCAGCATCGGCCAGTACTACATCGAGCGGCATTACGCCAAGGGCTCGGTGCGCAGTCTGCCGCCGACCCCCTGGCAGAAGATCAAGAAGAGCCTGACCGGGAGGGCAGCCCGATGACGGCAATGGTGAAGGCGGAGGGCGTCCACAAGTCCTACGGTCTCGTGGAGGTCCTCAAGGGAATCGATCTGGAGGTCGCCCCCCGTGAGGTGTTCTGCCTGGTGGGTCCGTCCGGCTCCGGCAAGTCGACCTTCCTGCGGTGCATCAACCACCTGGAGCAGATCAACGCCGGCCGGCTGTACGTCGACGGGCAGCTGGTCGGCTACCGGCAGAAGGGCGACAAGCTCTACGAGATGAAGGAGAAGGAGGTCGCGGCGCAGCGCAAGGACATCGGCATGGTGTTCCAGCGCTTCAACCTCTTTCCCCACATGACGGCGATCGAGAACGTCATGGAGGCGCCGGTCCAGGTCAAGGGCGAGTCGAAGGCCGTCGCCCGGGAGCGGGCGCGCAAGCTGCTCGACCGGGTGGGCCTCGGCGACAAGACGGCCAGCTACCCCGCGCAGCTCTCCGGCGGCCAGCAGCAGCGCGTCGCCATCGCGCGGGCGCTCGCCATGGAGCCGAAGCTGATGCTCTTCGACGAGCCCACGTCGGCGCTCGACCCGGAGCTGGTGGGCGAGGTCCTGGACGTCATGCGCGACCTGGCGGAGTCCGGGATGACGATGGTCGTCGTCACCCACGAGATGGGCTTCGCCCGGGAGGTCGGCGACTCGCTGGTCTTCATGGACGGCGGCGTGGTCGTGGAGTCCGGCCACCCGCGTGATGTGCTGACGAACCCGCAGCACGCCCGGACGAAGGCGTTCCTCTCCAAGGTCCTCTGAGGACCCGTAAGAGGTTCTCCGAGGTCACGCAAGCAGCCCGAAGGGGCCGGTCCGAACGGACCGGCCCCTTCGGCTTCCGTGTCTCACGCCGCGGCGTGGTACGCCTCGCGGCGGCTCGCGCCGCCCTGCGGTGCGTTCGCCAGGGCCGTGGGCTCCGGGGTGCGGTCGGTGAAGACCGCCAGCCGCAGGACCACGTAGCGGGCGAGGCCGATGAGGGCCGTGGCGGAGAGGTAGACGGTCTGCTCCAGGACCACGCCCGCGCCGGGGGACGCCGCGTGCAGCGCCGCGACCGCGCCGGTGGTGGCCACCCAGCCGACGGCGATGGTGGCCGCGCTCTGCAGGTGCTTGGCGAGGTCCGGCCGGCCGTGGCCGAAGGTGAAGCGGGCGTGCAGCTCGGTGGCGGCGACCGTGGAGACGACCGTGGTGAGCGCGTTGGCCGCCGCGAAGGGCAGCCACTGCGAGAGCAGGACCAGGGCGGTGGAGGAGGCGAGCGTGACGCCGCCGCCCAGCCCGACGAAGCGTGCGAACGCCGCCGCGTGCCGCCTGATCGCCTGAGTGGTGGTGGCCATCGTGTTCCCCTCCCGTAGCACCGCCCGTGCCGGGCCGTGTCGTCGTCCTCGTACTCCCAGAGCGTGCGCCCGGCCGTTTTCAGGACGGCCACAGCGCGGTTTCAGCGGGCGGCGCGACCCTGAAAGGCCGTGAAACCCGGCCCCCGGCCGCGGTGCGTCCGGGCTGCCGAACAGAACTATACGGATGTCTTAAACGCATGTCTAGTACGGGCGTATAGGCAAGACTCCGTCCATGCGGTGACGTGCGTCCCTTCTGGGCGTGCTGCCTGGTGACCCGGGGGTGTCGCGGCGTAGCGTCGTCGCATGTTCGCTGCCTACGCCGCCCGCATCGACCGTGACCAGCCGCTGAACGGCCTCGAGTTGGGGGACCGCCCGGAGCCCGTCGTACCGCCCGGCTGGCAGGTGATCGACGTCCGGGCCGCCTCCCTGAACCACCACGACCTGTGGTCGCTGCGGGGCGTCGGCATCACCGACGAGCAGCTGCCGATGATCCTCGGCTGCGACGCGGCCGGCGTGGACGCCGACGGCAACGAGGTCGTCCTGCACTCCGTCATCGGCCAGACCGGGCACGGCGTCGGCCCGGGTGAGCCCCGCTCGATCCTGACCGAGCGCTACCAGGGCACGTTCGCCGAGCGCGTCGCCGTACCGTCCTGGAACGTGCTGCCCAAGCCGAAGGAGCTGAGCTTCGAGGAGGCCGCGTGCCTGCCGACCGCGTGGCTCACGGCGTACCGGATGCTCTTCACCAACGCGGGTGTCCGGCCCGGCGACAGCGTGCTGGTGCAGGGCGCCGGCGGCGGCGTCGCCACCGCGGCGATCGTGCTGGGCGCGGCGGCCGGTCTGCGGATGTTCGCCACCAGCCGGGACGCGGGCAAGCGCGGGCGCGCCGTCGAACTCGGCGCGGAGGCCGCCTTCGCGCCCGGCGAGCGGCTGCCGCGCCGCGTCGACGCCGTGCTGGAGACGGTCGGCGCGGCCACCTGGTCGCACTCCATCAAGTCCCTGAGGCCCGGCGGCACGCTGGTCATCTCGGGTGCGACCAGCGGCTTCACCCCGCCGTCCGGCGAGCTGCAGCGCATCTTCTTCCTGGAGCTGAAGATCGTGGGCTCGACGATGGGCAGCAAGGAGGAGCTCGCGTCGCTGCTCAGCTTCTGCGCCGCGAAGGGCGTACGGCCGGTGATCGACAGCGTGCTGCCGCTGGACCGGGCGCGCGAGGGCTTCGAGAAGATGGCGGAGGGCGAGCTGTTCGGGAAGGTCGTGCTGACGACCCCGTAGTGCTCGTACGGGTTGGTGGGCCCCGCGCCGGGTGGGCGCGGGGCCTTTTCCGTCCCTCGCCTGTCAACTCGGGTTGACAGGCGCGTCCTGTCAACCTAAGTTGACAGTTATGACCGAGGCAACCGATCTCGCCGAACGCGCCGGCGACCGCGACCCCCGCGTGGGGCTGCGTGCCGTGGTGGCGCTGCGACAGCTCCTGGAGCGGCTGGAGGCCGTGCAGGTGCGCAGCGCCCGCGCGCAGGGCTGGTCCTGGCAGGAGATCGCCGCCGAGCTCGGCGTCAGCCGGCAGGCGGTGCACAAGAAGCATGGGAGGTCGTGATGTTCGAGCGCTTCACGCAGGCCGCTCGGGACGTGGTGCGCGGGGCCAACGAGGCCGCTGAGCAGGCGGGGGACCGGCAGGTCACCGAGGAGCACCTGCTGCGCGCGCTGCTGCGGCAGGAGGGCCTGCCGCTGCTCGCCGAGCCCGAGCGGCGCGACAGGATCCGGGCCGATCTGGACGCCGCGCGCCGCCGGGCCGGCATCTCGCGGGCGGACGCCGCCGCCCTCGCGGAGATCGGGATCGACGTCGAGGAGATCGTGGGCGCCGTCGAACGGGCGCACGGCCCGGGCGCGCTGGGCCCGCAGCGCTCCGGCGGCCGGCGCGGCCGCTTCAGCGGCGAGGCGAAGAAGGTGCTCGAGCGCTCGCTGCGGGTGGCCCTCGGCCGGGGCGACAAGCACATCGGCCGCGAACACCTGCTGCTGGCCCTGGTGTCGGGGCCGGGAGTGGCGGGGGAGGTGCTCGGCGAGAACGGCGTGACGTACACGGCCGTTGAGCAGGCGCTGGGCGGGCGGGCGCAGGCGTCGTAGGGCGCTGCCTGGGCCCCCGCGTGGGGGCCCAGGGCAGCCGTTTGGCTACTCCTTCGGCGGCTGGGCGCGCAGCAGCGCCACCATGTGCGCCGCCGCCGTCGACAGATGCCGCCGCGCGTCGCGCAGCTGCTCCGCGGAGACGCCGTGGTCGCGCGCCGCGTCCCGTACGTCGTCGCGGAACCGGTCGAGCAGGCGCTCCAGTTCGCGGGCGGGCTCGGCGGGGGAGTCCTCCGCCGTGGCCCAGTCGGGGAGGTCGGCCGGATCGGGCTTGACGTACGACGGCGACGGGGCGGCCGGGGGTGGGCCGGGCGGGTTCGCCGCCGGGCCGCCCGGCGCCTGTGCCGCCGGGGCCGGTGCGGCGTTACCGGTGAAACGCCCGGCGAAGTTGCCCATCTCGCGGGTGAACTCGGCCATCCCCTCCCGGAAGGCGCCCTGCCAGTCACCGGACTTGGCGCGGGCCTGCACCTCCTCCTGGATCCGCCGCGCGATGCGCTGCATCTCCTCCCGGGACTCGGTCTGGGCCTCCTTCATCGCCCGCCGCGCCTCGTCGGCCTCGGCCTTCGCCTGCCGGGCGTCCTCCTTGGCCCGCCGGGCCTGCTCCTTCCACTCCTGCTTCGCGCGGCGCAGCTCCTCCTTGGCCTGCCGCCACGCCTCCTTCTCGCCGCCCAGCACGTCCCAGCCGCCGGACCTGGCGCCGGACTTCGCGCCCGTACGGGCCTCCTGGGCGGCCTGGCGCATCTCCCGGCGCAGATCGCGCGCCGAGCCGCTGACGTCGGCGCGGATCTCCGCGGCCAGCTCGGAGACGGACTCGCGGATCTCCAGCTCCAGTTCGGCCAGCTCGTCCTGGCGGTCGGCCAGTTCGGCGCGGCCGGCGTCGGTGAGGGAGTACACCTTGCGCCCGCCCTCGGACGTGTGGGTGACCAGGCCCTCGGCCTCCAGCTTGGCCAGGCGCGGGTAGACGGTGCCGGCGGAGGGGGCGTACAGGCCCTGGAAGCGCTCCTCCAGCAGCCGGATCACCTCGTAGCCGTGGCGCGGCGCCTCGTCGAGCAGCTTGAGCAGATACAGCCGGAGCCGGCCGTGGGCGAAGACGGGAGCCATGGCTAGAGCACCTTCTCGTTCGCAGGGGCGTCGTCGGGGTCGTCCTGGGGTGGCCGGCGCAGCAGGGCGACGGCGCCGGACATGGTGTTCACCCGCACCTTGCCCCTGCCCGCCCCGATGCGCCCGCTGACGCGCCTGGTGCCCCACGAGCCGCCTACGTGCAGGCTGTCGAACGCGCAGGACACGGAGCCGCTGGCGGTGTTCGCCTCGACCTCCAGATCCGCGCTCCCGGGCAGCCGCAGCGCGGCGTCCCCGGAGACGGTGCTCAGGGTGACCTCGGCGGCGCGGGCCGCGGGCACCAGGTCGACGACCATGTCCCCGGAGACCGAGTCGGCCTGGACGAGCCCGCAGCGGCCGTCGACGACGGTCAGCTCGCCGGAGACGGAGTTGAAGCGCAGCTCCCCGCTCACGGCCTGCGCCTCCAGCCGCCCGGAGACGGTGTCGGCGCGTACGTCGCCGGAGCACCCCACCAGGGTGATGTCACCGCTGACGCCCTGGACGTCGACCGCCCCCGCGACGCCCGACACGACGGCCGCGGCGTTGACGACGCCCACCTCGACCCGTGCGGACGCGGGCACCGTGACGGTGACGGTGGCGCGCCGTTTCCACCCCTTGGGGTCGAGCCACTTCAGGAAGCCCTTCCAGGGCAGGTCCTCGTACGCCACGGTGAGCGTGCCGTCCTCGACGGCCACCCGCAGCGGCGGCCCCTCGATCCGGCTGACCTCCAGCCGGGCGCCGCCCTCGGGGCTGCCGACGACGTTGACGGCGCCGCTGACGAGGCGGACCTTCAGCGCGTCGACCGGCGGCTCGAAGGTGAGCGTCGCCGGCTCCGCCAGGAACTGCTCGCTGGGCATCCGCGGCCTCCCTACGGGTGAGGGGACGCGCTGTATCGCGTCCCTGCGCTATTCACGATATATCGCGGCGTCGCGGGAGGGAAGCGGCTGTGGGTCATGCCACTGCGCCGGGCGTCGCCTACTCGTCGTCCTCGTCGTCGTCCAGCCGCGCCAGCCAGGTCGCCAGCCGCTCCACGGGCACCTCGAAGTCGGGGTTCAGGTCCACGAAGGTCCGCAGCTGCTCGGCGAGCTCGGCGAAGGTGATCTCCTCCTCGCCGCGGCGCTTCTCGAGCTCTTCGATGCCTCGGTCGGTGAAATACAACGTGTGCTCCGCAAGGGGTGGGGATGTGCTGAGGCCCAGGATAGGAGCCCTGGCGGCGCCGGGACTCCCCGAGGCGCCCGCCGGGCGGCGGTCCCTGGGCGCGGTCCCCCGTTCGGGGTGATACCTCGCCTTCGGGTGAGGATGCGCGTTAACCTGATCGATCGACAACTGTCGTGGGGGCCAAGCGACTTGTGATGCCGGGGGAAGCTGGGGGGCGGCCGCATGGAGAGCGTTCCGGAGCGGGTCGTCCTGCCGGACGGCACGGAGATCTGGGCCCGGGTGGGGGTCCTTCCCCCGCAGCCCGGCGAGGAGCCCGAGGAGGACCCCACCGGCGCGGGGGACCTGGAGGACGTCTCGGTCTGGGACACCCTGCGCCGCCGCGTGCGCGGCCTCGACGGCATCGTCTCCGGCGTGGCGGCCTCCGTGCGGGCCGCGACGGAGGCGGTCGCGCCGGACGAGGTGAGCGTGACGTTCGGCGTCGAGATGGCCGTGAAGGCGGGCGGCGCGGTCGCCCTGCTGGCCGACGGGCAGCTGGGGACGAACCTGTCGATCACCCTGACCTGGAACGGGAGCGGCGGCTCCGCGGCACCCTCCGGTGAGACCGGCCGCCCCGCCCCCGGCGACGGCAGCCCCCCGACCGGCGAAGCCGGCCGCCCCGCCGCCCCGGGCGGGCAGTAGATGACCCGCCCCGGCATGTCCCCCGAGGACGCGGAGGCCGAGCTCATCCGGTACGCCCACCGCACCACCGTGGGCATCCGCGCCGCCCCCGGCGCGGCGGACGACCAGCTGTGGGGCAGCGGCGTACTCGTCGCCCCCGGCTGGGTGCTGACCTGCGCGCACCTGTTCATCCCGGGTACGGGCGAGACCCACGGCCTCGGCCCCGGCGAGGAGATCGGCGTGGTGCTGTCGAGCCGGCGGGAGCCGGTACGGGCCCGGGTCGCGTACTGCCCCCGCCCGCCGTTCCGGGCGGACGTGGCCCTGGTACGGCTCTCCGAGGAGATACCCGACCAGCCCTGCGCCTGGCTCGGCGACCGCTCGCTCGCCTACCCCGAGCGCGCCGCGGTGCTCGGCAGGCTCGCGCACCCGGAGGGCGGAGGCACCGGGGCCGCCGCGATCCAGCTGGTCAGCGTCCCCGGCGGGATGGTGGGCGTCGCCCAGACCATCGGCACCGAGGTGCCGAAGCTGGAGAAGGGCATGTCCGGCGGCCCCGTCCTGGACCGCGACCGCGGCGAGGTCGTCGGCATCACCAAGGGCCGCTACCGCGACCGCCCCGGCGGCGGTGCCGTCCCGCTCACCGGTCTGCGCATGCTGACCAGGCAGGACGCCGTCTTCCCCGACCCGGGCCTGGGGGACGACCCGTACGACGAACTGATCCGCAGGCACGACCGCTGGCACTGGAAGCGGCAGTCCCGCCCGGGCGCCACCTGGGTCGACTACCAGCGCCACTTGCGCCACGCCGGCCCGCGGCTCTGGCACGTCCAGCACCGGCTCAAGGCGATGCACCTGCTGGCCGGACTGCCGCCGGCCGCGTCGCCCGCCGAGGTGGAGCGCCTGGTGTACGACGCGCTGGGCATGCGCGACCGCCCGGAGGGAAGCCTGCTGGTGCACAGCTGGCGGGACGGACTCGGGGAGATCTACCAGGAGAACTACGCCGAGTTCCGCGGCGCGGTGCACTACCTCAAGCTGGTCGCGGCGGCCGTGCTCGCCGACGACTCCGGCCATGTGGTGGCGCGACGCCTGGCGTCCTGGGCGCGGGAGGAGCTGGCGATGGAGCTGCGCGCGGAGGACCGCGATCCGTCCGAGCCGGGCGGGCGGGTGCCGACGAGCCTGCTGGTGAGCATCGAGCCGCTGTACTACTCCGCCGACGGCACCGGTCCCTCCGACACCTTCAACTGGTCGATCTGGCGCGGCTACGGCGACGGCGAATGGCGGTCCGTCACCGGCGACCAGCGCGCCGGCGGGGTGTCCTTCGAGGCGGCCACCCGGGCCGTACTGGAGCGCCTCGGCGACCCGCTGCTGGCCGCGGACGCCGCCAGCGGGGCCGAGGGCCCGGTGCGGCTCGAGGTGGCGCTGCCGCCCGACCGGCTGGCGGACCCCGTGCACACCTGGCGGCTGCCGGTCTCCCGCCGCCGCGGCGCGCGGCTGCGGCCCGCCGCGGGCCGCCGGCCCGTGGTGGTGCGCGACGCCACCCGCGCCGACGGACTGGACCCCAACCTGGACCGGCGCTGGGTCAAGATGCTGAACAGCCACCGCCTCCAGCCGGTCCACGTCACCCCGCAGCACGCGCGCCTGGACGAGCTGGAGTCGCTGGACGGCCACGCCGTCCCCGTGCTGTGCCACGCGCCGGGCGCCCGTACCGCCGAGGGGCCGCTGGTGGACTGGCTGCTCGACACCGGCTTCCCAGTGGCCTTCTGGCGCACCGACGGCCATCCCGAGGGACCCTGCCACCGCGGATGCGAGATCTTCCTGGCGGACGCCGCCCGCGCCATCGAGCAGTCACCCGCCGATCCGCGCGCCCTCCCCGAGCGGCTGCGGGCCCTGCGCGCCGGGGGGATCAGCCCGCACTCCCTCGGGGGCTGCGGTGTGCTGCTGTACGAGGACCCGTCCAATCCGCTGCCGCGCGGCTTCGTAAACCCGCTGGAGACGGCGTGAACGGGGCGGACGGGCGCAACCCGGCGGGGCCGTGCTGCGGCATGTCCAGCAAACGACTTGTCAGCGGTCGGCCGCAGGGCAGACGCTGGGCTGGCGCGTCCTTCACCGGTCCGCCGCCCGCGCACGTCCTCTCCTCCGGGCGGCTGTCCGGCCCCGGTCCCCCCGCTGCCCCGCCCGTGCACGAACCGCACCGCCACGACCCGCCCGATCCGCCGTACAGCCTGATGCCGCGTTGCAGAGGACGAGGAGTTCGTAGATGAGCGACTGGCTGATATTCCGGGGCACCGGTGATCCCCACGACGCCGTCGACGACTTACAGGACCCGCCCCCCTGGCGGCAGTTCGACGGCGAACCCGGCGGACCCGACGCCGCGCCGATCGAGCCCTACTCGCTGCGCAAGCTCGGCGTCTCGCAGGGCCACACCCGCAACGACCATCTGGGCGACGACGCCCTCGGCCGGATCAACGCCGCCCTGTACCTGCGCCGTCCCCTCCTCGTCACCGGCGAGCCGGGCGCCGGCAAGAGCACACTGGCCCACTCACTGGCGTACGAACTGAACCTGGGCCGCGTCCTGCGCTGGCCCATCGTCAGCAGCAGCACCCTGCGCGACGGCCTCTACCAGTACGACGCCCTGGGCCGGCTGCAGGACCTGCAGATGGCGCAGATGGCCGACCGGGACGACGGCACCGTCCGCCGCGAGAACCGGACCGACCACGGGATCGGCAAGTATCTGCGCCTCGGCCCGCTGGGCACCGCGCTGCTGCCCTCCGAGCGGCCGCGCGTCCTGCTCATCGACGAGCTGGACAAGAGCGACATCGATCTGCCGAACAACCTCCTCAACGTGCTGGAGGAGGGCCAGTTCACCGTCCCCGAGCTGGAGCGCATCGCCGACCAGGTGCCGGAGGTGGACCTGCTCTGCGACGACGGCAGCCCGGTCACCGTGCGGCAGGGGAAGGTGCTCTGCCATGCGTTCCCCGTCATCGTGATCACCAGCAACCAGGAGCGCGAGTTCCCCCTCCCGCTGCTGCGCCGGTGCATCCCCCTGGAGCTCGAGACGCCCACCGGCGAGCGGCTGGCCGCGATGGTCAAGGCGCACTTCGGGGAGGACGCGGACAGCCGGTTCGAGGAGCTCATCCGGCATTTCGAGCGGTCCCGCGAACACGGCGGCGTGCACACCGTGGACCAGCTGATGAACGCCATCCGCATCACCGAGCAGGCCCGGGTGCTGCAGGCGGAGGGGGAGCCGGTGAGCAGGATCGCCAAGGAACTCATGGCCCCGCTCGGCCGCAGAGGGTGAGCGGCCGTGCCTGTGGGGGAAGGCGGGGACGCGCTCGCGCGGCTGCTGTCGCTGCTCGGTGACGCCGGTGTACGCCGGGACGCCGAGGGGCTGGCCGACGCGCTGTGGCTCGCCCGGTGGGTGCCGGCCGCGCCGTCGGACACCGGCCGGGAGACCCCGCCGGGCGAGGACGGCACCCCGCCGGAGGAGCCCGACGGGGAACCGGACGGCGGCGCGCACGACGGCGCGCCCCGCCGGCCCGGCGGCACGGCCGGGGCCGGGCACACGGCGCTGTACGCCCTGCGGCTGGGCGGTCAGGGCGTGGCCGTGCCGGCGGGGCAGCAGCAGATCGGCGTACCCCGCTCACCCGCCGTCGGCGGACACACCGCGCTGGAGCGGGCGCTGCAGCCGCTGCGCCGGCACCACACGACCGGGGCGGCGGCCCGGCTGGAGCTCGACGAGGACGCCACCGTCGACCTCTCCGCCCGGGCCGGGCTGATCGTCCCCGCGCTGCGCAGCGCCCGGCGGCGCGAGGCGGGGCTGCGGCTGCTCATCGACGACAGCGCCTCCATGGCCGTATGGGAGCAGCTGCTGTACGACCTGCGCGGCGTGTGCGAACGCTCCGGCGCCTTCCGCGAGCTGACCGTGCACCGGCTGCGCCCCCTCGGCTCCGCCGTGGGCAGCGTGCCGTTCGACGGCCCCGGCGCGGGCCCGCCGCAGCGCGCCGAACGGCTCATCGACCCCAGCGGACGCCAGGTCACCCTGCTGCTCAGCGACTGCTCCGGACCGCTGTGGCGCGGCGGCGAACTCCAGCGGCTGCTCTACCGCTGGGCCGCCTGCGCGCCCGTCGCGATCGTGCAGCCGCTGCCGCAGCGCCTGTGGAGCCACACCGTGCTGCGCGCCCTGCCCGGCCGGCTCACCCGGCGGCCCGGCGCCCACCAGCCGCTCGGCTTCCAGCCCGCGCGCCGGGTGCGGCGCGAGGCGGGGCTGGGCGGCCGGCGCGCCATCCCGGTGCTGTCCGTCAGCCCGGCGGCCTTCGGCACCTGGGCCCGGCTGGTCACCGCCGCCTCCGGACTGACCCTGCGCGGCGCGGCGGCCTGGCTGTACGAGGCGGAGCAGCCGGCCCGGCCCGCCACCGCCCGCCCCGGACCGCAGCAGGCGGAGCAACTGCTCGGCGCCTTCGACGCCACCGCCTCGCTGCCCGCCCGCAGGCTCGCCCTGTACCTGTCGGCCGTGCCGCTCACGCTGCCGGTGATGCAGCTCGTCCAGCGCGCCATGCTGCCCGGCAGCGGACCCGCGGAGCTGGCCGAGGTGCTGCTCAGCGGGCTGGTCGTGGCGGAGCCGGACTCCGGTGGCTCGGGGCCGTGGTTCACGTTCCGGCCCGGCGTCGACACCCTGCTGCAGAGCCGGCTGACCGCGGGCGAGGCCAGGCTGGTCCTCAAGCACCTCTCGCTGTACGTGGAGCGGACCTACGGGCGTACGAGCCGCAACTTCCCGGCCGTCGCGGCGGCCTATCTGGCCGGCTCCGAGCAGCCCCCCGTCACCGGCGACGCGGCGGTGCCCCGGCCGTTCGCCAAGGTCGCCCGGCAGGTGCTGCGCCGCTTCCAGCCCGCCGTGTCCCCGGCCGAACCCGCGACCCCCGAACGCGGCGGCGACCGGGACCCGTTCACGGCCGGGCGGGAGCTGCTGGCCGCCTATCTGCGCCGGCCCGGCGCCCAGGGCAGGTCCCTGCTCGTGGACGCCGTACGCCTGCTGCGCGCCGCCGCCGCCGACGGGGCGGGCACCGCGGAACACGCCGCCCTGGCCGAGGCGCTGCTGCACCACTGGCTCGCCTGGCGGGACCCCGACACCCTGGCCGAGGCGGAGAACCACGCCCGGGACGCGGTGGCCGGCGTCGACATCGGGCCCGAACCCCGCCGCGTCCTGGCCGAGGTGCTGCGCGCACGCGCCGAGGAGCACCAGTCGGCCGGCGACCAGGACGAGGCCGCCGACCGGCTGCGGGAGGCCGCGGCGACCCTGCGCGCACTCACCCGCGACGAGACCTCGCAGGGCGGCCCCGGCTGGACGCGCTGCGCCATCCTGCTCGCCGACGTGCTGCGGCTGCTGCACGCCCTGGACAAGGACGCGGGAGCCCTGATGGAGGCGAAGGCCACCATGGACCTGGTGCTCGGCCGCTGGCCCGCCGACGAACTGCTGCGCGGCCGCGCGCACATCGCCCGGGGCCGCGCCCAGCTAGGCCAGTCCCGGCAGACCGGGCCCGACGACGCCGAGCACGGCAGACGGCTCGCGGCGCGCGCGGCGGACGATCTGCGCCAGGGCATGGACCTGCTGCGGCGGCTGAACGCCGACGGCTCCCGCGAGGGCTGCGAGACGCTGCTGGACCTCGCCGACGCCCAGCTGCGCTCCGACGAGGCCACCGCCTTCGACCTGGGCCTGACGACCCTGGACGAGGCGCGTGAACTCGCCGAGGAGTACCTGCCGGACGACCTGGAGCTGCGCGCCGGCTGCCTCAGCCGGATGGCCGCGGCCCAGCGGCTGCGGCACACCCGCACGGGCAGCGCCGAGGCGCTGGAGGAGGCCGTCAGGCTCTTCACCCGGGCGATGTCCCTCACCGCGCCGGACGCCCCCGCCCACGCCGAACTGCTCACCGGCCGGGGCGAGGCCCTGCTGGAACGCGGCCGGTCCACGGCGGCCGACGACCCGGACGGAGCGGCGGACCTGGTGAACGCCGCCATCCAGGTACTGCGCGGCGCGCTCGCCGAGACGGGCCCGCAGCAGCCGGAACTCGCCGCCCGGCGGCTGCACTTCGGCCGCGCGCTGCGCCTGCGGTACGAACTCCAGGGCGCCGTACCGGACCTGTTCGAGGCCGACTGGATCCTGGGACTGGCGGCCCGCGACCCCAGGCCCGGCCACGAACTGCGCGCCCGGTGCTGGCTGGAGCTGGGCGACGTACAGCTCCTGCTGGAGATCCGCTCCGGCCAGCCGGACCGGCACGAACGCGCCGCCGACTGCTACCGGCGGGCCGCGGAGGCGGCCGAGGCCGCCGACAAGGACAAGGGGTTCGCGGCCCGCGCCCAGCACCGCCGCGCCCAGGTCCTGGAGGCCGTCGCCGGACCGCAGACGGCGCTGCAGGTCTACCAGCTCGCCTGGGAGCTGTGGCAGCAGGCCGGGGAGGCGGACAGCGCGGGGGCTCAGCAGACCCTTGAGCGGATGAGGGAGTTGCAGGCTTCTGGCTGATTGACAGCGTTTACCAGATCGGATGTTCGGGAAAATCCGCATCTCAGTGGCCGGAGGAGACAGCAGCGTGGAATCACATCCGCAGGACGAGCCCGGAGCGTACGTGAGGTCGCAGCCCTCGTCGGCACCATTGCCCGACTTCACCGGGCTGGACGCGCGGGCCGTCGCCGAGCGGACCGCGCACCCGGTGCTCGCGGAGGTGCTCACCGGGCTGCTGTCGCACTGGCCGGCGGAGGGGGACGCGGTGGCGTACTACGAGGACAGCCCGGAATGACGCCCGTGCCCGTGCCGATACGCCAGTTCGTGCTCAAGGTGCACAGCAGGTGCAATCTGGCCTGCACCTACTGCTACATCTACGAGGGCCCCGACACGAGCTGGCGACAGCGGCCCGTCCGGGTCTCCCCGGCGGTGATGCGCCGGACCGCCCGCCGGATCGCCGAGCACGTCCGCACCCACCGGCTGCCGGCCGTCCGCCTGGACCTGCACGGGGGCGAGCCGTTGCTGGGCGGCGCCGGGCCGCTCGTCGACTACGTCCGCACCGTTCGCGAGGCGCTTCCCTCCTGGTGTGCGCTGTCCGCCGGGGTGCAGACCAACGGCACACTGCTCACCGAGTCGGCCCTGACCGAACTGCGCGCCGCCGGCATCCGGATCGGGCTCAGCGCGGACGGTGGCACCCCCCGGCTCAACCGCCGCCGGACGGACCACGCGGGCCGCTCCTCGTACCCGGCGGTGGCCCGCGCCGCCCGGCTGCTCGCCGCCCGGCCGGAGAGCTACGCCGGCATCCTGTGCACGATCGACCTCGCCTCCCCGCCCGCGGAGGTCTACCGGTCGCTCGCCGCCTGGCGGCCCCCGATGCTCGACTTCCTGCTCCCGCACGCCAACTGGTCCAGCCCGCCGCCCCGGCCGGAGGGCGTCACCAGCCCCTCCCCGTACGGGGACTGGCTCTGCACCGTCTTCGACCTGTGGTGGGACAGCCGCCCGCCGGGGCCTCGGATACGCCTGTTCTCCGAGATCATCGGGCTGCTCTTCGGACGGCCCGGCGGTATCGAGGCGGTCGGCCTGTCACCCGTCGCGACCCTCGTCATCGAGACCGACGGCACGGTCGAGCAGGTCGACTCGCTGCGGTCCGCCCACGCCGGAGCGTCGGCCACCGGACTCGACGTGTTCCGGCACGACTTCGACACGGCCCTCACCCATTCGGGCGTCGCGGCCCGCCAGCGCGGGATCGCCGACCTCGGCCGGGTCTGCCGGGAATGCGCACTGCTGACCGTGTGCGGCGGCGGCAACTACGTCCACCGGTACCGGGAGGGCAGCGGGTTCCGCCACCCCTCCGTCTACTGCGCCGATCTGGAGCGGCTCATCCGGTACATCGCGGCACGCCTGGGCGATGCGATGTACCCCCTGACCTCGCCGGAGATCGGCTATCGTGCGTCGTGACCCAGCCCTGCCGGGGTGTCCATGAGGGAGGCGGCCCCATGGCCGAGCAGAACAGCCATATCACCGTAAGCTACGCGGGATTCAACCGTCCCTGGGCCGCCTGGGTGGCACACCAGCTGGAGCTGCGCGGGATGGAGACCTCCCTCGTACGCTGGGACCCGAACGTGAAGCAGCCGTTCACCGGCGAGTTCCGCAAGCTGCTGCAGGCACCCGACCGCGTCCTGCTGGTGCTGGACGACTGGTACTTCCGCCTCGGGCCGATCCGCCCCGAGGACTGGAACACCGCCGTACGCGAGGTCGTGGTGGGACCGGACGCCGAGCGCATCGTCACCGCCAGCGTGGCGACCCTCGACTTACCCGCCGAGGTCCTCGCCCTGGCCCCGGTCGGACTGCGCGACCTGGACGAGCAGGAGGCCATCCGCCGGATCTGCCGCCGGCTCGCCATCCCCAACCGGCCCGTGGTGCAGGACACCGCGTCCGCCTTCGCACCGCGCTTCCCCAACGACCCGCCCTCCGTCTGGGACGTTCCCCGGCGCAACCGCCGCTTCACCGGCCGCGACCAGACCCTGGAGAGGCTGCGCCGGATACTGGCCGGCGACTCCTCCGCCGGCAATTCCGGCACCCGCATCGTGCTGCGCGGCATCTCCGGTGTCGGCAAGAGCCAGATCGCGACCGAGTACGCGCACCGGTTCGGCAACGACTACGACGTGGTGTGGTGGATCGGCTCCGACTACCGCGCCACGGCCCGTGAACGCCTCGCCGCCCTCGCTCCCCGGCTGGGCCTGGCCGTCGGTCAGGGCATCGGCGAGCGTATCCGCGCGGTGCACGACGCCCTGCGCACGGGGCGCCCGCACCGCCGCTGGCTGCTGATCTTCGACGGCGCCGACGACAAGGAACAGCTCACCGGTCTGCTGCCGGACGGCGGTGGGCACGTACTGATCACCGCCCAGACCCGGGACTGGGCCGAGGACAACAGCGCCCGCGAGATCCCCGTGGACCCCTTCACCCGTACCGAGAGCATCGCGTACGTGGTGCGCCGGTCGCCCCGGGTGTCGCCGGAGGAGGCCGACGAACTCGCCGAGGCGGTGCAGGACCTGCCGCTGCTTCTCGCGCAGACCGCGGCCTGGCTGGACACCAACCAGATGGCCGTACGCGACTATGTGCGCGAGATCCGCTTCGGCCGGCCGGAGGGCATCGCCATCCGGACCTCCGAGGACTACCCGATGGGGTTCCTCACCAGCTGGTCGATAGCGTTCAACGCGCTGCGCGGAAAGCACCCCGAGGCCGCCGAACTGCTCAAGCTGTTCGTCTTCTTCGCGCCCCACGAGATCCCGGTCACCCTGCTCACGTCGGCGCGCCGGGGCGTACTGCCCAGCCATCTGGACCGGATGGTCTCCGACCCGATCCGCTGGCACAACGCGCTGCGCCGACTCTCGGAGTCGACCGCCGTGCGACTGAACTACCAGGCGGCGCCCGGTCAGGAGCCGACCGTCGACCGGGTGCAGATGCACCGGCTCTACCACCGCTTCCTGCAGAGCGCGCTGACCGACGAGGAGCGCGACACGCTGTCCGGGACAGCCTGCCAGGTGCTGGTGGACGCCGACCCGCGGCGCCCCTTCGACACCCGGGACTGGGAGGCGTACGCCGGTCTGCTCCCGCATCTGGAGACCTCCGGGGCGCTCGGCAGCCGGGACCCGGGTGTTCAGGAGCTGGTCCGCAACTGCATCGAGTACCTGCGCTCCCGCGGTGAGTACCGCACCGGCCTTCGGCTGTGCGAACTCGCCCTCAGTCAGCTCCGCGGCCGGCTGGAGCCCACCGATCCGACCATGCTGGTCCTGGAGCACCAGCACGCCAACATGCTGCGCCGCTCCGGCCGCTACCGCGAGGCCGAGGACGTCGGCCGCCGCGTCGTCGACGGGCTGGCCTCCGCCGCCGATGAGTCCCCCGCCGACCTGCTGCGCGCGAAGGACAACCTGGCGGGCACCCTGCTGGCGCTCGCCGACTACCAGCAGGCCCACGATCTGTTCGAGGAGGTGTGGCTCGCCTACCAGGAGCTGTTCGGCGACGAGGCGCCCCGCACCATGGCCTCGCGCAGCAACCTCGGCCTCTCCCTCGGCCTGCTCGGCCGGTACGAGGAGTCGCTGAACGTCCACCGAGAGGTGCTGCTGATCCGTGAGCGCCGGCTGCGGTCCCGGCACAACCTGACCCTGCGCAGCGGCGCCAACTACGCGTACATGCTGCGGCTGGTGGGGCGGTACGCGGAGGCCGCGTCCCGGCTGGAGCAGATCGTCCGGCTGCGCCGCCAGATCGCCGACGAGCACAACCCGGAGACCATCCTGGCCGAGCACCAGCTGGGAATCTGCCGGCGCCGCGAGGGCAACCTCCGCGCCGCCGAGCAGCTGCTCTCCGGCGCGGTGCAGCGGGCCCGGCTGGTGCACGGCCCCGAGCATCCCGAGACGCTGCTGGTGGAAGCCGACCATGCCACCTTCCTGCGCGAGCACGGCGACCTCTCCGAGGCCCAGACCCTGGCCAGGACGGTCTACCAGCGCTACCGCGATCTGGTCGGCTTCGCCCACCCGTACACGATCGGCACCCGCGGCAATCTCGGCCTGGTGCTCGGGGAGTCCGGTGACCGCGCCGAGGCGCTGCACATCGCGGAGGAGACCCACCGCGACATGAGCCAGGTCATGGGCCCGGACCATCCGTGGACCCTGGGCAGCGCCATCAACCTGGCGTCCGCCCGCAGCCGCTCCGACGAGAGCGAGTCGGCGCTGGAGCTGAGCCGCGGCACCCTGGAGCGGGCCAAGTCGTCGCTGGGCGAGGTCCATCCGATGACTCTCTCGGCGAAGATGGCGCTGGCGGACGACCTCCGCTCGCTCCGCCGGGCCACCGAGGGCTCCAAAGTCGAGCAGGAGGCGGTCCAGCAGCTGCGCGAGACGCTCGGTCCGGAACACCCGCATACGGTCGACGCGGTCCGCCGGGTCCGCCCGTACTGGGACTTCGAACCGCAGCCGACCTGAGACCGGCGAGCGGGGAGACAACGCGAAGCCATTGCACGGGAGTTGAACCCGCGTCAGAATTTTCCGGTGGGCACTACAGGGGGTGGCGCGGTCGAGGATGTGTGGCGCGCGCAGAACGTGTGGTCACGGGCCGCGGTTCGGCAGAAGAACGTGGTCGGCCGCGCGCGCACCGCGGCGCTCGCCTGCGGTGTCGCAGCCGCTGTGCTCGGCGCTCTGGCGGCCCGGCTGCTCGGCGTGTCCACCGCGGCCGGCCGGCCCGTCGCCTTTCTGGCGCTGCTCGCCGCGGGTGCGGTCCCGTTGTGCTTGCGCGGCGCGGACGCGGCCCGACTGGAGACCTGGGCGCGGCTGCGCTCGGTGTCGGAGACGCTGAAGAGCGAGACGTACCTGTACCTGGCCGGACTGGGTCCGTACGGCGACGGCGCCCGCAGGGACGCCGAGCTCGCGGCGCGTACCGGCCGTGTGCTGGCCGACGCCGCCGACCTGGATCCGCTCATCGCCGACATCGTCCCGGCCGTCCGGCCCCTGCCGCCGGTGCACGACCGCGACTCATATGTACGCGACCGGCTGCGCGTACAGATCACCGAGTACTACCGGCCCCAGGCCCGCGTCATGGCGCGGCGCACCCGGCAGTTCGAACGCGCCGGACTCGCTCTCGCCGCGGTCTCCGTCGTCCTGGGCGCCGTGGCCTCCGTCTTCGCCGTCGGACAGGCCGCCGCGTGGATACCCGTGGCCTCCACGGTGATCACCGCTCTCGCCGCCCACGCCGCCGCCTCCCGCTATGCGGCCCAGCATCTGGAGTACAGCCGCACCGCCGGCGAACTGGCCCGCCTGCTGACCTGGTGGGAGGGCCTGGTGACGCCCACCGACGGGGACACCCGGCACCTCGCCGAGCACTGCGAGCACATCATCTCCGTACAGAACGAGGGCTGGATGGCCCGGCTGACCGCGGCGGAAGGGGCTCCACCGGCGTGATCAAGGTGTTCATCAGCCACAGTACGAACAGCGATCCGTTCGCCGCCGAGGTACGCACCCTCGTCGCGGAGGGGCTGCGCAAGAAGCACTACGACGTCCTGGTCGACGCAGACGGTCTGCACGCGGGCATGGAGTGGCGGGCAGAGCTCTACCACTGGCTGCGGGAGTGCCACGCCGCGCTCGTCCTGGTGAACCGGGCTGCGCTGGAGTCGGACTGGGTCAGCCGCGAGGTGAACATCCTGATGTGGCGGCGCAGTCACAACCGTGCCCTGCGCGTCGTGCCCGCGTTCGTCGGCCCGGTCAGCTCCAGCGATCTGCGCGGGTCCGCGCTCGGCGAACTGGCCACGCTTCAGGTCGCGCGCACCCCTCGGCGCCCCGCCGGACCGCGGGAGCCGACCGCCGCGGAGCTGGCCGACACCATTGTCGCCGCGTTCCCCGACGTCCACCCGCTGGTCAGCGACGATGTGGTGCGGGCCTGGGTCGAGGACATCGCCGCCCAGTTGAAGCGGCTGTGGGACCTGTCCCGGCTGGAGCGGGTCGTCTCCGCGCTCGAACTGCCCGCCGCCGAGCTGGACGGGCTCGCCCACGACTCCTCCGGCTGCGAGTTCGTCGCCTCACAGATGATCGGCACCCATCGGGCGGACCGGGTGGACGCGGCCATCGAGGTGGTCCACCGGCATATGGACAGCACCCCGCTCAGCAACCTCGTCGAGCTGGTGCTGCCCGTCTGGGTGGACGCCGCCTCCGCCCGCCATGTGGTGCCGGCCGAGGACGCGGCGGAGAGCTGCGCCATCGTACTCAACGTCCACGACCCCGAGACCGGCACCCACTATCTGCACCGGGCCTTCTGCATGAACCGCACCCGCTACGCCTACCGGCACGTATCGGTGGGCGCGCTGGGCGAAGAGGAGGCGGAGGCGGCGCTGCGCGCCCAGTGCCTCGCCCAGCTGCGGGACTGGCTGGGGCTGCGCCGCGACCAGCCGCTCCGCGACGCCGTACCGCCCCGCCCGGACCGCCACCACTACCTGGTCGTGGACGCCCACGACTGCACCCTCGACGAGGCGTGGCGCGTCGTGCGGTGGCTGCACGACGAACTCGACTGGCTGCACATCCTGCTGATCCCGCCGTACCCCGTCGACCGCGCGGACTGCGCCGACGGCCGGGGCGGCCTCCGGGTGCTCCAGCCGCCCTTCGGGGCGGACGACGAGCAGCTGGCGATCCGTACGGCACGCGAATGGCGTACGGCCTACCCGCGCGTGAGGCGCTAGGAGGACGATGATGGACCACGGCGAGGCCCAGGACGCGCCGGAGGGCGAGGCCGCCGGGCCGGCCGTCCGCGCCGACGGCAGGGTCTATGTCATGCCCGAGCAGTTGGAGTTCTCCGTCAAAGTGGCGCTCGCCACGGGGCGGCCGCTGCTGCTGCGCGGCAGCCCCGGCTCGGGCAAGTCCACCCTCGCCCCGTTCATCGCACGGCAGTTGGGCTGGCGCTACTACGAGCATGTGGTGACCCACCGGACCCAGCCCCGGGAGCTGCTGTGGCGCTACGACAGCGTCCGCCGGCTGGGCGACGCACAGGTGTACCGGGACGGCGACCACCGCCCCGACGACGCCGCCTACGTACAGCCCGGGGTGCTGTGGTGGGCCCTCGCACCGGCCTCCGCCGCCCGCCGGGGCCGGTCGGGGCTGGCCCCCCGGGCATGCCGGGACCCGTATCCGCAGATCAACGAGGCGCGCAGCCGCGATCACGCCGTGGTGCTGATCGACGAGATCGACAAGGCCGACCCGGACCTGCCCAACAGCCTGCTCGTCCCGCTGGGCACCTGGCGCTTCGTCGTCGAGGAGACCGGAGCGGAGATCCGCGGCGAGCCGCCTGCCACCGGCGAGGAGTCCGCCGGTGAGGAGCCCCTCGGGGCCCGTCATCTCATCGTGATCACCACCAACGAGGAGCGCGAACTGCCCCAGGCGTTCCTCCGCCGCTGCGTCGTCACCGTGCTGCACGACCACGACCGGGAGATGCTGCTGCGTATCGCCGAGGCCCATCTGACGGCCCTCGACGGCGAGATGACCGCCGCGGACAGCAGCCTCGCGCGGGCGGTGGCCGACCAGTTGCTCGCCGTACGGGAGCAGGCGGTGGCGGAGGACTTCCGCCCGCCCAGCACCGCCGAGTACCTGGACGCCCTGATCGCCTGCCGGACCCTGGGCATCCGGCCGGGCACCGAGGAGTGGTCGTGGCTGACGGACAACGTCCTCATCAAGCGCCAGCAGCTGCCCGAGGCCTCCGGTGACCGGTGACATCTGGCTGGGCGACCTCGTGCGCGCGGCGCGGAGCACCGGCGCCCGGACCGCCGCCGACCACGCCCGGATCGCCGCCCTGCTCGGACTCGGCCCCGCCGGCCCCGCACCGGGGGCCGCCCTCACCCCGGCCGGGGCACGACGGGGACTGCGGCCCGAGCGCAGCCCCGGACCGGCCGGTGCAGCGGGCGGGCTACCACCGGATCCGGCCCCCGCCGCGGTTCCCGGCGACGGCAGCCGCCCGCAGCCGGCCGACGGGGTGCAGGTGCTGCAGGCCGTCGGCCGCGCCGCGGCCCATCCGGGATCCTGGCGGTCGGACCCGCTGCCGGTCGCGGCCGCAGTCGGCTCCGAGCCGCCCCATCTGCCGCTGCTCGCCCCGCGGTCCACGGCCGCCGTGCTGCATGCCGCGCTGTCCCGGACCCGGCCCGAGGGCGAACCGGACGTCGAGGCGGCGGCCCACCGCATCGCCCGGGGCAGACCGGTGGCGCACATCCCGCGGCGGCCGCTGCCCACCCTCCGGTACGGCGTGCAGATCCTCGCGGACGTCTCCGCCTCGATGGAGCCGTTCGCACGCGACGTGCACGACGTCATCGCCGCCGTCCAGGCCGTCGCCGGACCCGCCCGGACCCGGGTGCGCTGGTTCTCCGACGTCCCCGGTCGCGGCGCCGGCGACGGGCAGCGGGCGACCTGGGGCCCGTACCGGCCGCCGCAGCCCGGCACCCAGGTGCTGATCCTCTCCGACCTGGGGGCCGGCGGGCCGTTCCTCAACCCCTGGCGGGCCGCGCCCGCCGAATGGCGGCTCACCGTACGGCAGATCCAGCAGGCCGGATGCCGCGCGGTCGCGTTCGTCCCGCTGCCCCGGCACCGCTGGCCGCACTGGATCCGCGGCGTGCTGCCCGCGGTGGTCTGGGACCGGGGCACCACCGTCGGCCAGGTGCTGGAGGCGAGACGGTGAACGCGGGGGGCGAACTCGCCGTCCTGCTCAGCGTCGCCACCCGGATCGAACCCGAACTCGTCCGGGCGGTACGGCTGCTCGCCGCGCCCCGGCTCGACGTCGCTGCCGAGCACGACCTCTGGTTCGGCGACCTGGTGGGCCGCCGGGGGCACGGCTTCGTGATGCTGCGGCCCGAGGTGCTGCCGGGGCTGCGCGCCACACTCGGCGACCGGCTGCGGGCAGCGCCTCCGGGAGCACCTCTGACCCGGCTGCGCGACACCGTGCTCCGCTGCCACGCCGGCCTGTCACCGGCGCTGGCCGCCGAGGAGGAGGCCGTCTGGGAGTCCGTACGCGACGACCGGCCCGGCGCCGAGGAGCGGATCGAACAGGCCCTGCGGCCCGCCCTGCGCGCCCTGGTCGACGAACGCCGTGACGGCATCGCCCGCTGGCTCTCCGGCGCCTGGGAGCGGCTGCCGGAGCGGGTCCGGCGGACCACGACCGTATGGCAGCTGGCCACCGTCGCCGCGGCCCGGCAACTCCCCGGCGTGAGCGTGCCGGCTCCGCCCGCGCCCGCGCGGCTCCCGCTGAGCGCCGTGGTGCCGCTGGCCCCCCATCTGCCCACCGTCTGGCTGTATCTGCGGCGGGAGGGCAGCCGGCTGCGGCTGTTCGACACCGGCGCCCGCCCCGGCGACCTCGCCCTGGAGGTTCCGGACACCGACCCGCGGGTGCTCAGCCTGGACGCCGGGCAGGGCGGGGGCACCGTCCTCGTCGGCCGCGGGGACACAGCCGTACGTGAGGTGGGACTGGGACCGGTCCGGATCGTCACCGGGAGCGGCGCCGTCTTCGAACTGGACGCCGTCACCCCCGCCGCCCCCGCCAGGACCCGGGGCGACCGCCACGTCGTCATCAGCCACACCGGCTACAGCCGGCCGTGGGCCACGTGGATCGCGCACCAGCTGGAGTTGCGCGGCTGCGGCACCACCCTGCACCGATGGGAGCTCGACGCCGACGCCGACATCGCCGGTCAGCTGCGGCGACTGCGCAACGCGCCGGACCTGGTGCTCCTGGTGCTGGACGACTGGAACGCCGTGCCCACACCCGCCCGTAGCCAGCGATGGCAGGAGGCTCTGCGGGAGCTCTCGGGCACCGCGGACATGGACCGCTTCACCGCGGTGAGCGTCAGCACGCGGGCCGTCGCGCCGGTCCTCGCGGCGCTGATCCCGGTGGACCTGCAGTACCTGGACGAGGCGGAGGCCATCCGCCGGGTCTGCCGGCGGCTGTCGGTAGCGGAGGAGCCCGACCACGACGCCCGCACCGGAGGCGGTCCGCGCTTCCCCAACGACCCGCCGGACGTCTGGAGCGTCGCCCGCCGCAACGGCCGCTTCACGGGACGCGAAGCGGTACTCGACGAACTGCGCGAGAGACTGCTCGACACGGACTCGAGCCCCTGGGTCGTGCTCCTGGGCACGTCCGGCGTCGGCAAGAGCCAGATCGCCGTGGAGTACGCCCACCGCTACGGCAACGACTACGACGTGGTGTGGTGGATCGCGTCCGACAGCCGGGCCACGGCGCGCGAGCAACTCGCCGCCCTGGCCCCCGCGCTGGAGCTGCGCACCGGCCAGACCATCGGGGAGCGCATCCGGGCCGTGCACGAGGCGCTGCGCACCGGACATCCCTACCGGCGCTGGCTGCTGATCTTCGACGGCGCCGACGACGAGTCCCAGCAGGCCGACCTGCTACCGCCCGGCGGCCACGTGCTGATCACCTCGCAGACCCGCGACTGGAGCCACCACCACGGCTGCCACGAGATCGCCGTGCACCCCTTCACCCGGTCCGAGAGCATCGCCTACGTGGTGCGCCAGGCGCCGCGGGTCACGCCCGAGGAGGCCGGCGAACTCGCCGAGGCGGTCCAGGACCTGCCGCTGCTGCTCGCCCAGACCGCCGCATGGCTCGACACCAACCCGATGGACGTGCGCGCGTACGTCCGGGAGATCAGTCAGGGCAGTCCCGAACAGATCGCGATCCGCATCTCCGCGGACTACCCGATGGCGTTCCTTGCCAGCTGGCGCCTCGCGTTGAACGCGTTGCGCGAGAAGGACCCGATGGCCTCCGAACTGCTCAAGCTCCTCGCGTTCTTCTCGCCGTACGAGATCCCGCTCGACCTGCTCGCCGGGCCGAGGAGCGGGGTCCTCCCCCCGGAGTTGGAGCAGCTCGTCGCCGATCAGGTGGGCTGGCACCGTGCGCTGGTCAGCCTCTCGGAGTCCTCGGCGGTCCGGCTCGGCTCCCCGGCCGAGGAGTCGCGGGACGGCCGGGTGGACCACGCGCAGATGCACCGGATCTACCACCGCTTCCTGCGTCTGGGGATGTCCGACGACGAGCGGGACCTCCTGTCCGGCGTCGCCTGCCGGGTGCTGGTGGACGCGGACCCCCGGCGCCCCACGGACAGCCGGGACTGGCCGGCGTACACCAGGCTGCTGCCGCATCTGGAGCCCTCCGGCGCGCTGGGCAGCCGGGACCCGGGCGCTCAGGAACTGGTCCGCAACTGCGTGGAGTACCTGCGTGTCCGGGGCGAGTACCGCACCGGCCTTCGGCTGTGCGAGCAGGCCCTCGCCCAGCTGCGCGGCCGGGTGCCGCCCACCGACCCCACCGTGCTGGTCCTGGAGCACCAGCACGCCAACATGCTGCGCCGCTCCGGCCGCTACCGGGAGGCCGAGGCTGTCGGTCGGCGCGTGGTCGAACTGCTCGGCGAGACCGGTGACACCTCGTCGGCCGAACTGCTGCGGGCCAACGACGGCCTGGGCGGCACCCTGCTCGCCCTCGGCGACTACCAGCGGGCCCACGTGCTGTTCGAGCAGGGGTGGCAGGCCTACCGGGAGCTGTTCGGCGACGAGGCGCCGCGCACCCTCGCCTCGCGCAGCAACCTCGGGCTCGCGCTCGGCCTGCTCGGGCGGTACGAGGAGGCGCTGCACGTCCACCGTGAGGTCCTGCTCGTCCGCGAACGCAGGCTGCGCGCCCGCCACACCCTCACCCTGGGCAGCGGCGCCTCCTATGCCCAGATGTCCCGCCTGCTGGGCCGCTACGGCGACGCCGCCTCCCGGCTGGAGCAGATCGCCCGGCTGCGCCGGCAGATCGCCGACGAGCACAGCCCCGAGAGCATCCTGGTCCACCACCAGCTCGGCATCTGCCGGCGGCTGCTGGGCGACCTGCGGCCGGCCGACGACCTGCTGCGCGCCACGGTCGCCCAGGCGCGCCAGGTCCACGGCCCCGGACACCCCGAGACGCTGCTGATGGAGGCCAACCTGGCCATGTTCCTGCGGGAGTACGGCGAACTGGCCGCAGCCCACGACCTGGCCGTCCGGGTGCACGGCCAGTATCTGGGACTGCTCGGTCCCCACCATCCGTACACCGCCGGCACTCTGGGCAATCTGGGCCTGGTACTCGCCGCCATGGGCGATGTGGCCGGCACCCTGCGCGGGGCCGAGGAGGCGCACACCACGATGGCGGAGGCCGTCGGCCCCGGCCATCCCTGGACGGTGGGCTGCGCGATCAACCTGACGGCAGCCCGCCACTGGGCGGACGACCACGAGGGGGCGCTGGCCCTCAGCCGCGTGACCCAGGTACGGGCGGAGGAGGCGCTGGGCGGATGGCACCCGGTGGCGCTCTCCGCGCGGGCCGCCCTGGCCGACGACCTCAGGGCGATGCGTCGGGCGGAGGAGGCGGCCCGCCACGAGCGGGAGGCAGTTCAGAGGCTGGGGGAGACCCTGGGCCCGGAGCATCCGCACACGATCGCAGTCCTGCGCCGCGTCCGGCCGACCTGCGATTTCGAGCCGTCGCCCATCTGACCTCCCGCCCCGGAAACGGGGGGGGGGGGGGGGGCCGGGGGGGGGGGGGGGGCGGCCCGGGGGGGCTGAGGGGGGGGGCCGGGGGCGGGGGGGGTGGACACCCCCCCCC
>NZ_JBFAXR010000110.1:0-28980 GCF_040680895.1 Streptomyces sp. NPDC051940
CGCGGCCCGCCCTCGCGGTGTGTTCACTACGTTAGCGGGTTTCCCTCCAGACTCCTAATCGAGCCTTTTCGAATCGAATTTCGGCATGCCGAAATCGACCCGGTGAAGGGGACGTGCTGAGTAGTGAGTTTGCCGCTGTGAGCGGCAGAGGTGTCGCCGCAGAACCGTTACGGCTCCGTGGCAACCCGAAGAACTTTACGGATCGGGATGCCCCGTGTCAACTCGCCTCGTCGACCCGCTGGAGCAGCGTCGTCAGCATGTCGCCCAGCGCCCCGCGCTGCTCCGAGGACAGCTCGCCGAGCAGGTTCTCCTCGAAGGCCGCGCCCATCCGCATGGCGGCCAGCCACTTCTCGCGGCCGAGGTCCGTCAGGCCGACGATGACCCGTACCCGGTTGGACTCGTCGCGCTCCCGGGTGACGAGGCCGGCCTGGACCATCTTGTCGATCCGGTGGGTCATGGCGGCCGGGGTGAGGGAGAGGTCCCGGGCGAGCTCGCCGGGGCTGAGCCGGTACGGGTCGCCGGAGACGACCAGGCCCTTGAGGACCTGGAACTCCGCGGTGCTGATCTCCAGGTCGGCCAGGTGGCGGTCGTACGCCACGTTCATCCTGCGCGCCAGCCGGGCGACGGCCGACACGACCTTCTCGACCTGGGGGTCGAGGTCCTTGAACTCTCGCTGGTAGATCGCGATCTGCTGTTCGAGGGTCGGCTCCGACATGGGGCGAGTATGGCACGGGTCCCCGTTAATCGTTCGCGTCTAAGCCCTTCACTGTGTACTCTTTAGCTTCGAACTTTACTTTCGAAGACTTCAACCTAGTAGGTGAGTGTGACTACCGCGATGGGCGCAGCTCTGCGCCGGATTCAGATGGGCAACGCGCTGAGCGCGTTCGGCAACGGCTTCACGGTTCCGTACACGTTCTTGTACGTGTCGCAGGTGCGGGACCTGGGCTCGACGACGGCGGGCATCGCGCTCGCCGGCTTCGCCATGGCCGCGCTGCTGGTGCTCCCCTTCACCGGGCGGGTCATCGATCAGCGCGGGCCGTTGCCGGTCGCCATCGCGGGTGCGGTCGCCGCCTCCGTCGGATCCCTGTCGCTGGGGCTGTCCTCCACCACGGCCATGGTGCTGGCGTCCACCCTGGTGATGGGTGCGGGCATCGCCGTCATCCAGCCGGCGCTGGCCACGATGATCGTGTGGTCGTCGACGCCGTCGACCCGGTCGCGGGCGTTCGCCACCCAGTTCTTCCTGAACAACCTCGGGCTCGGTATCGGTGGTCTGCTCGGCGGGCTGCTGGTGGACGAGCACGTGCCCTCGTCCTTCAGCCTGCTCTTCGCCGTCGAGGCGACGATGTTCCTGGTGCTGGCCGGTGTCGTGCTCAGCGTGCGGCTGCCGCACGCGCCGCGGACCGAGGGCGCCGTGCCCCAGGGCCAGGGCGGCCGGTGGCGGGTGCTGCTCGCCGACCGGGCCATGGTGCAGCTGTGCGTGCTGGGCTTCGTGATGTTCTTCGCCTGCTACGGACAGTTCGAGTCGGGTCTGTCGGCGTTCGCGCTGGAGGTCTCGCGGATCACGCCGGCGACGCTGGGTGTGGCCCTCGCGGCCAACACCGCGGTGATCGTGGTGGCCCAGTTCCTGGTGCTGCGCCTCGTCGAGCGCCGGCGTCGGAGCCGCGTCATCGCGGCGGTCGGGCTCGTGTGGACCGTGGCGTGGCTCGCGGCGGCGGCCTCGGGCTGGCTGGTCGACGGGCACGCGATGGCCGTCACGGCGATCATCTCGACGTACGCGCTCTTCGGCCTCGGTGAGGCGATGCTGTCGCCGACCGTCGCCCCGCTGGTGGCGGACCTCGCGCCCGCGTCGATGATCGGCCAGTACAACGCGACGTTCGCGCTGGTCAAGCAGCTGGCCCTGGCCCTCGGTCCGGCGGTCGGCGGGCTGATGGCGGGAGCGGGCGCGTACGGCGCGTACATCACGATGCTGGTGCTCTGCTCGTTCGGGATCTCCGCCGTGGCGCTGCGACTGGGGAAGCGGCTGACGCCGGAGCAGGATCTGCCGGTTCAGGTGAGCAAGGTGGTCGCGGGGAGCGACGGGCGGGTGCCGGCGACGGTGGAGGTCTAGCGGCTGAGGCGGCCCTGGCCCGTGCTTTCGGCACAGGTCTGACAGGCCGGCGGTGTTCGCTGGGGGGCTTACCAGCCCCCCAGACCCCCTGTTCCCGGAAGCACAAACTCACACCAAACCGACTTCCCGCCCCCCGGCGTCCGCCGCGCCCCCCAGGACGAGGCGATCGTGGCGACGATCGAGATGCCGCGGCCGTCCTCGTCCGCGGGTTCGGCGACGCGCCGGCGCGGCAGCCGGTCGTCGCCGTCGGTGACCTCGACGATCAGCCGGCGGTCCGTACGGCGCAGGCGCAGGCGCATGGGCGGCGTCCCGTGCTGGAGCGAGTTGGCGACCAGCTCGCTCGCGGCGAGCACCCCCGCGTCGTGCATGTCGGTGGGGAACCGCCACGAGGCCAGCACCCCGGAGGCGAACGCCCGGGCGCGCGGCGCGGCCTCGATCCCGCCGAGGAGGTCGAGCGCCGCCCCGCGGAACAGCTCGGCCTCCGCGCCGTCGTGGTCGGGGTGCTGGAACACCAGCACCGCCACGTCGTCGTCGTGCTCGGCGGTGACGCCGAGGGTCCGGATGAGGCGGTCGCAGACCACGGACGGGGAGCCGGTGGCGCCGGCGAAGGCGTGCTCCAGGGCGGTGATGCCGTCCTCGATGTCCTCGCCGCGCCGCTCGATGAGCCCGTCGGTGTAGAGCACGCCCGTCGCGCCCGGCTGCATCTCGACCGTGCCGGAGGTGTACACCCAGCCACCGGTGCCGAGCGGCGGGCCGGTCGGCGAGTCGACCTGCTGCACCGTGCCGGAGGAGTCGCGGATGAGCAGGGGTACGTGGCCCGCGGAGGCCAGGACGAGGTGGCCCTCGTTCGGGTCGTGTACAGCGTAGACGCAGGTGGCGATCTGGTTCGGGTCGATGTCGGAGGTGAGGCCGTCCAGGAGCTGGACGACCTCGTGCGGCGGGAGGTCGAGCTTGGCGTAGGCGCGTACGGCGGTGCGCAGCTGGCCCATCACGGCCGCCGCGCGTACGCCGCGGCCCATCACGTCGCCGATGACGAGGGCGGTGCGGCCGGCGCCGAGAGTGATCACGTCGTACCAGTCGCCGCCGACCGCGGCGTCCGTGCCGCCGGGCTGGTACGTGGCGGCGACGCGCAGGTCGTCGGGCTGTTCCAGGCCCTGCGGGAGGAGGCTGCGCTGCAGGGCCACCGCGGCCTCGCGCTGCTGGCGTTCACCCTCGCGGAGCCGTTCGGCGGCGGTGACCTGGTCGGTGACGTCGGCGCCGAAGACCATCACGCCGGGGGTGCCGCCCACGTCGAGGGGGCTGCAGGTGAAGGTGAAGGAGCGGCCGCCGGGGACGCGGCGGGCCTTGGCGGTGCGCGGCCGGCCGCTGCGCAGCACCTGGTCCATGAGGGGCAGGACGCCGATCTCGGCGAGCTCCGGGAGGAGGTCCGCGGCCGGTTCGCCGTCCTCCGCGGAGGTGGGGCCGAAGACGTCGACGTAGGCGTCGTTCACGTAGCCGACCCGGTGCTCCGTGCCGTACACGACCGCGACCAGGGCCGGGAGCCGGCCGAGGGTCTCCGCCACCGAGAGCCCGTCCGCCGGCAGCGGCTCGTCCGCCGGCGAGGCCGCCCGGGCCGCGGGCACCGGACCGCCCACCGCCTGGGCGGCGGAGGCCGCCGTGCGGCGCGGGGAGCCGGGGAGCCGGGGGCTCCAGCGGGTGAAGTTCACGGATCTCTTCCTGGTCCTGGTCGCACGGGGCCGCCCCCGCGTCGCCCCACCATGGTCACATGTCTAGGGTTCGTCCCGTCCGGGGCGGCGCACCGTATCGGTGGCGAGTTCGAATTCCGCTCGGGGGTTCTCGAGCGAGCCGAGCGAGACGATCTCCCGTTTGAAGAGTCCCGCGAGGGTCCATTCGGCCAGCACCCGGGCCTTGCGGTTGAAGGTGGGCACCCGGCTGAGGTGGTAGGCGCGGTGCATGAGCCAGGCAGGGTAGCCCTTGAGCTTGCGTCCGTACACATGGGCGACGCCCTTGTGCAGTCCGAGGGAGGCGACGGATCCCGCGTACGAGTGGGAGTAGTCCTTGACCGCGCCGCCGCGCAGGGTGGCGGCGAGGTTGGCGGCGAGGGCCTTGGCCTGGCGGACGGCGTGCTGGGCGTTGGGCGCGCACAGTTCGCCGGGGCGGGTGACGTCGGGGACGGCGGCCGCGTCGCCGGCCGACCAGGCGTCCTCGGTGCCCTCGACGCGCAGCGCGGCCGTGCAGGTGAGGCGGCCGCGGTCGTCGAGGGGCAGGTCGGAGGCCGCGAGGACCGGGTGCGGGCGGACGCCGGCCGTCCAGACGATGGTGCGGGCGCGGAACTTCGATCCGTCGGAGAGCGTGACGACGCGGTCCGTACAGGAGTCGAGGCGGGTCTCGAGGCGTACGTCGATGTTGCGCCGGCGCAGTTCGCGCACCGTATAGACGCCGAGCTCCGGGCCGACCTCGGGGAGGATGCGGTCGCTGGCCTCGACCAGGATCCACTTCAGCTCCTCGGGGCGGACGTTGTGGTAGTAGCGGCAGGCGTAGCGGGCCATGTCCTCCAGCTCGGCCAGCGCCTCCACGCCCGCGTATCCGCCGCCGACGAAGACGAAGGTCAGCGCCGCCTCGCGGGCGGCGGCGTCGCGGGTGGAGGAGGCGATGTCGAGCTGCTCCAGGACGTGGTTGCGCAGGCCGATGGCCTCCTCGACGGACTTGAAGCCGATGCCGTGCTCGGCGAGGCCCGGGACGGGGAGCACGCGGGATATGGAGCCGGGGCACAGGACGAGGTGGTCGTACTCCAGCGGCACGGCCTCCTCGCCCGCCTCGCGGGTGGCGAGGGTCTCGATCCGGGCCGTGTGCTCGGCGTGGCTGACGGAGACCGCCTCACCGACGGTGACCGTGCAGCGCGGCAGCACGCGGCGCAGGGGTACTACCACGTGGCGGGGGGAGATGGAGCCGGCCGCGGCCTCGGGGAGGAACGGCTGGTACGTCATGTAGGGGTCGGGGCTGACGACCGTGATGTCCGCTTCTTCCGCGCGCAGGGTCCGCTGGAGGCGCAGCGCCGTGTACATACCGACGTATCCGCCGCCCACGACCAGGATGCGCGCTGGTCCGTGTGCCATCCGACCCCCTTGTCCGGGTCTCGCTCCGTCGCGTCGTTCAGCCTCCCAGTGAGGCACCGCACGCGCGCTTTTGTCCACAGGCGGGGACGGGTTTTGTGGGTTCCCGTCCCCGGTGGGCGCCCGGTCCGCCGCCCCAGGACGTGGTCCCGGAGTTCGGCTGCTCGGACGATTCCTCTTCTCTCCGGTCCGGGGCTGAACTATGTTCATAAGTCGCCGGGATGTGTCTGTGGTACGGATGCTGCGGTCTCACCGGCGGGTAAGGGTGGGGAGTCTCCGGGGGGAGACGACTGACTAACCGGGGGAATGTGTATGCGTGTTCAGGGACGTACCGGCTTTCATGGCAGCCCGTCGCCGGCTGACGGCGGGGCCGTATCGGTGTCCGCGGCCACGGACGGTAACGGTCGCACGACGCTGCGAGTGGACGCCCAGCGGAATCTGGAGCATGTGCTGCGCGCGGCGCGCGAGGTGTTCGGCGAGTCGGGGTACGGCGCGCCGATGGAGGACGTCGCACGGCGGGCCCGCGTGGGGGTCGGCACCGTGTACCGGCGCTTCCCGAGCAAGGAGGTCCTCGTCCGGCGGATCGCCGAGGAGGAGACCGCGCGGCTGACGGAGCAGGCGCGCGCCGCGCTGGGCCAGGAGGACCGGCCGTGGGCGGCGCTGGAGCGCTTCCTGCGCGGTTCGGTGGCCTCCGGCGCCGGGCGGCTGCTGCCGCCGCAGGTGCTGGGGGTCGGTCCGGACGGGGCTCTGCTGGACGGGGTAACCCGGGTGCCGCAGCAGCGCGGTGACGCGGGGCTGCGCGTGGTCGAGCAGCGCCAGTCGTACGAGGGGTCCGGCGCCGAGGCGCTGCTGGAGGTCGTCGGGCGGCTGGTGGAGCGGGCGCGTTCGGCCGGTGAGCTGCGTACGGATGTCACGGTGTCCGACGTGCTGCTGGTGATAGCCACCGCGGCACCCTCGCTGCCCGACGCGGCGCAGCAGGCGGCGGCGTCGGCCCGGCTGCTCGACATCCTGTTGGCGGGGCTGCGGTCGCGGCCGGGGGACTGAGTCAGCGCGGTTTCGCGAGAATAGAACGATAATTTGATGAAGCTACCCCCAATGGGTGACTGGTAGTACTGCTCTCCGGCAAAACACCCCGGACGAGTGGTTGACGAGTCTCACCCGGTTGCGGGTCGGTTCTCATGTGGCACGCTCTGCCGGTGATTGGCTGCGCGATCGTCTACGGGGGCCACTGGCATGGCAGTTGAGGATTCGGGCCGCGAAGGGCGGCAACCGGCGGAGCCTCCCGCCGGTGAGGCCGTCCCGCGCCAGCGTGCGCCCCAGGACACCGGGGTCACGTCCGGCGTGCCCTCCGACACGGATCTCGTCGCCCGGATGCGGGGCGGCGACGACGGCGCGTACGAGGAGCTCTACCGCCGCCACGCGGAGGCCGTGCGCCGCTATGCCCGTACCTGCTGCCGCGACGCGGACACCGCCGACGATCTGACGGCCGAGGTGTTCGCGCGGACCCTGCAGGCGGTGCGCGGCGGGGCCGGGCCGGAGACGGCGGTGCGGGCGTATCTGCTGACCAGTGTGCGGCGGGTGGCCGCCGGCTGGACGCGCTCGGCGAAGCGGGAGCAGCTCGTCGAGGACTTCGCCGTGTTCGCGGCGCAGGCGTCGCGGCCCTCGGTGGACGAGGACACCCTCGATCTGGGCGCCGACATCCGGGCGATGCACGAGGCCGAGCAGTCCATGGCCGTCCAGGCGTTCCGCTCGCTGCCGGAGCGGTGGCAGACGGTGCTGTGGCACACCACGGTCGAGGACGAGTCGCCGCAGGACGTGGCGCCGCTGCTGGGGCTGACGGCCAACGCCACCGCCGTACTGGCCCATCGGGCCCGCGAGGGGCTGAAGCAGGCGTATCTGCAGGCGCACGTGTCGACGTCGCTGACGCGCGGCGGGGAGTGCGCGCGCTACGCCGACCGGCTCGGCGCGTACGCCCGCGGGGGCTTGCGGATGCGGGCGGAGCGGGGGCTGCGCAAGCATCTGGAGGACTGCGAGAAGTGCTCCGTGGCCGCCGTCGAGGTGGCCGACGTCAACGCCCGGCTGCGCGCGCTGCTGCCGGTGGCGGTCGTCGGCTGGTTCGCCGCCGGTACGGCGCTGAAGGCGGCCGGTTTCGCCGTCGCCGGCGGGGCCGTCGGCGCGGGTGCCGCCGCGGGCGGCGCGGCGGCGGCCTCCGGGAGCGGCGGTGGCGCCGCGGCCGGTGGCGGGGCCGCGGCCGAGGGTGTCGGGGCGCCGGTGAAGGCCGGTATCGCGGCCGGTGTGGTGGCCGCGGCGGCCGGTGTGGCGCTGGCGCTCACGCTGATCGGCGACGATCCCGAGCCCAAGGTCGAGGCGAAGGCGTCCCCGCCGGCCTCCGCCCCCGCGGTGGAGCAGCCCGCGCCGTCGCCCTCCCCGGAGAAGCCCTCCCCCGAGGCGCCGCCGCCCCCGTCGCCCTCGCCGACGCCCACCCCCACGCCGCCGCTGGTCAAGCCGTCGCCGACGCCTCCGCCGTCACCGGTGGCGCCCAAGCCGAAGCCGACCCCGACCCCGCCGCCGCCCCCGCCGGCCCAGCCCGCCGACTACCGCGTCGGCGGCATCGACTCGGACGTCTTCGGCGACGGCTCCGGACCGGAGATCGTCGTCAACCGGAGCGGCTGGTGGTGGCAGCGCCAGGGGATGGACATCGGCGGCACGCACTACGCGCACGGCATCACCGTGCACGCGAAGTCGTCGGTGCTCATCGACCTCAACGGCCACCGGTGCACGTCGTTCGACGCGATGGCCGGGGTCGACGACATGATGACGCGGTACGGGTCGGTGCGCTTCTCCGTGTACGGCGACGACGTACGGCTCTGGCGCTCGGACTGGGTGCGCGGCGGGGATCCGGCGGTCGCGGTCCATGTGCCGCTCAGCGGGCGGGAGACGACGCTGCGGCTGGTCGTGGAGCCGGAGGAGTCGCGGTACACCGGGGTGGTGTCGGACTGGGCGCTGGCGCGGCTCAGCTGCCGCTAGGGGTCCGTCCGCCAGCCGGTTACGCCAGGCCTTCGGCCAGCGCGTCCAGCTCCCCCGCCACGTCCTCCTGCGACAGCGCTCCGCCCTGCGCGTACAGCTCGTCGTAGCGGGCGTCGCCCAGCGCGCGGCGGGCCGCGTCCGCCAGCCGCCGCGCCTCGTCCTCGTCCGGCACACCGCGCGGCAGACCGCCGCGCCAGGCGTCGCTCGCGCCCAGCAGCCGTGCCACGGGCAGGTGTTCACCGGCCGCCGACAGCGCCCGGGCGGCCGCCTCGGGAACGGTCGCCTGGATCACCTCCGTACAGCGCGTCTCGATGCCGAGGCGCAGCGCCTCCGCCAGCCCGCGCAGCCCGCGGGACAGATCACCCTCGGCGGCGACGATCTGGCCCTCGATGCTGCGCAGGATCACCTCGAACATCGGCGGCGGGCTGCCCCGGCGGATCTCCCGGCACGACCGCTCGTACCAGTCGCGGGCCCCGGCCACGTCGTCGCGGCGCAGCGCCAGCCCCGCGCGCATGGTGGCCGCGTAGGTGCGGATGTCCTGGGCGCCGCGCTCGTCGGCCTCGCGTTCGGCGGCGTCCAGCGTCTGCTCCGCCCGCTCCAGGTCGCCGCTGCGGTACTCGAGTTCTGCCAGCCGGGCCATGAGGAAGGGGACCTCGATGTGGGCGCCGAGCTCGTTGCTGAGGCGGATCGATTCGTCGTAGGCGGCGCGGGCCTCCGGATAGCGGCCGCCGTACGTCGCCATCTCACCGCGGGCGGCGGCCACCTGCGCCAGGATCCAGCGGTCGCCGGCACGTCTGGTGATCCGTTCCACCTCGGCGAGGTCCTGGGGGGCCACGCGCACGCCGCCGGGGCTGTCGATGACGATGTGCAGCCGGAAGGTGAGAATGACGCCGAGTTCCCATTCGCCGCCGTAGCGGCGGACGTTCCGTACGGCCTTCTCCATGTACTCCATCAGCGGCCAGCCGCCCTGGAGCAGGAAACCGGAGAACGGCCACAGCAGCCCGGGGAAACGGGCGCCGTGCGGGCCGGGGCGGGAGTACAGCTCGGTGCAGCGGCGCAGCAGTTCCTGGATCTCGGGCCGGCGCACGTCCTCCTGGCGCATCTGCTCGGAGAGCAGGAAGTAGCGCAGCAGCAGCAGGTCCGTACGGGGCCAGAACCGGGGATCGTCCTCGTCGTCGGGCTGCGGCCAGCGGGCGGACGCCCGGGCGCACCAGTCGGCGCCCTCGTCGCGGTAGTTGCGCAGCGCCCAGAACCAGCCGAGGGCGAAGATCATGGTCAGGGCGTCGTCCTCGTCGGCGGCCTCCATGCTGCGGTGCAGGGCGGCCCGCAGGTTGTCGAGGTCCGCCTCCACGCGGGGCAGCCAGTGCAGCTGCTCGGCGGAGCGCAGTTCCGGCTCGGCGGCGGTGGCGAAGGCGCGGTAGTGGGCGACGTGGCGGCGCAGCGTCGCGGCGTGGTCCTGCGGGTCCTCGGCGGCGCGCTCCACGGCGTACTCGTGGATGGTCTCCAGCATCCGGTAGCGCACCTCGGGGCCGTCGGTGTCGGCGACGAGGAGGGACTTGTCGACGAGGGCGCCCAGCAGGTCGAGCACCTCGGGGCCGTCGCCGCAGACCGCCTCCGCCGCCTCCAGCGTCCAGCCGCCGGCGAAGACGGACAGCCGGCGCAGCAGGGCGCGCTCGCGGTCGTCGAGGAGGTCCCACGACCAGTCGACGACCGCGCGCAGCGTCTGCTGGCGCGGCAGGACGGTGCGGCTGCCGCTGGTGAGCAGGCGGAAGCGGTCGTCGAGGCGGTCGGCGATCTGGCGCGGGGAGAGCATCCGCAGCCGGGCGGCGGCCAGTTCGATGGCCAGGGGCAGACCGTCGAGGCGGCGGCAGATCTCGGCGATGGCCTCGCGGTCCTCGGCCCGGCCCGCGGGGTCGAAGTCCGGCCGTACGGCGCGGGCGCGCTCCGCGAACAGGCGCTGGGCGTACGGCGGCTGCAGCGGCTCCACCGGGCGGACGAGTTCGCCGGGGACGCCGAGGGGCTCGCGGCTGGTGGCGAGGACCGTCAGGTCCGGGCAGTGCTCCAGGAGCGTCGCCGTGAGGGCGGCGGCGGCCTCGATGACGTGCTCGCAGTTGTCCAGGACGAGCACCATCTTGCGGTGGGCGCAGTGCTCCAGCAGCCGCTCGGTGGGGTCCTCGATCCTCCTCGGGGCCTCGAAGCTCGTGAGGAGGAGCGTCTCGCGGCCACCGACGGCGTTGAGGACGGCCCCAGGGACGGCGGCCGGATGGTCGAGGGGGGCGAGTTCGGCGAACCAGACGCCGTCCGGGCGGCTGATCCGGGCGGCGGCCTCCTCCGACAGCCGGGTCTTGCCGGAGCCGCCGGGGCCGGTGAGCGTGACCAGCCGGCCGCGGTCCAGATCGGCGTGCAGGGTGCCGAGGTCGGCCTCGCGGCCGACGAAGCTGGTGAGCCGGGCCTTGAGGTTGCCCCTGGGCGCCGGGCCGGGCGTCTGCGGCTCGCCCGCCAGCAGCTCCTGGTGCAGCGCCCGCAGCTCGGGGCCGGGGTCGGTGCCCAGCTGGTCGGCGAGGCTGCCGCGGGCCTCCTCGTACGCCGCGAGGGCGTCGGCGTGCCGGCCTGCGGCGCGCAGGGCGCGGAGGAGCTGGGCGTGGAAGCGCTCGTCGAGCGGATGGTCGGCGACGGCCTCCCGCAGCTCCGGGACGAGCTCCTCGGCCTCGCCCAGCGCCAGGCCGGCCTCGAACAGCCGGTGCCGCGCGGTCAGCCGCAGCGCCTCGGGGCGGGCCGCGGCGGCGGCGCGGTCGGGGAGGTCGGCGAGCGCCTCGCCGCGCCACAGGCCGAGGGCCTCGCGCAGCCGGGCGGCGGCGGTGTGCGGGTCGCCGTCGGCCTGCTGGACCAGGTCCTCGAAGTGCAGCAGGTCCACGTCCGCGCGGGCCGCCGCGAGCCGGTACCCCCCGGGCGCGGACTCGACCGCGTCCTTGCCGAGCACCTTGCGCAGCCGGCCCACCAGGGCCTGCAGGGCGGCGGTGGCGTCGGCGGGCGGCTCGTCCTCGGCCCACACCTCGTCGACCAGCGCCTCGACGGACACGGCGCCGCCCGCCTGGAGGGCGAGGGCCGTGAGCAGGGCGCGCAGCCGTGAACCGCCGAGCGGCACGGGGGTGCCGCCGGGGTCGCGGGCTTCGGTCGGGCCGAGGATCAGATAACGCACGGGGTCATTGTTGTGCACGGCGGTGACAGACGCCGCCGCGTTTACCTGCGGCATAACGGGAAGGTGCTCACGGCAGCGACGACAGCCGCTTCTGTATCCCGCCCGCCACCGCCCGCTGCCGCGGCGCCTTCTCCCCCGTCCAGCACGAGCCGCGCCGCGCCAGCAGCCGGCGCAGCCACATCTCCGCGGACACCAGGTCCGCGAAGCCGGCCAGCGGTACGGACGCCCCCGCGGCGACGGCGTGCAGGGCCTCGCGTACGACGCGGGCGTCGACGAGGCCCGCGTCCGCGAGGAGCGGGCGTTCGAAGAGGTCCAGCACGTCGTCCACGGCCACCCGCAGCCCCGTCCGCGCGGCGGACGCCTGGACGCCGATGGACGGCGCGCCGAAGCCGGCGGGCAGTTCGCGGATGCCGGCCCCGTCGAGGACGGCGCGCAGCACGGCGACGCGGGCGCCCGGCTGGACGCGCAGCGCCTCGGGGAGCGCACGGCAGGCCCGTACGACCGCGTTGTCGAGGAACGGCACGTGCAGCCGCTGGCCGCGCAGTTCGGCGGCCTGCTCCAGCACCCGGTGGTCGGCCGCGCGCCGGGCGAGCGCTGCGGCTGCGCGCAGTTCGCCGGGGCGGGCGGAGGACGGCACGCGGTCCGCGACGGACATCAGGCGAATCGATACGTCAGCGAGCGCCTCCCCCGTCAGCCAGCGGGCGGCGGCGCCGGGCCGGGCCCAGGTCATGGCGGCCAGCGAGGCCCGTACGGCGGGCGCGGGGCCGGCCGGGGTGTAGGCCGGGTCGTCGATGAGCAGATCGGCGACGGACTGGATACCGGTCCGGTAGTCCGTACGGGCCAGCTTGCGCGCCGCGCGGTAGACCGTCCACGGCACCAGCATCGACCTGGCGGAGCCCGAGGTGCGCGCCAACGCGGTGACGGGGCGCACCAGATGCCGGCGGCGGCGGTCCAGCAGCAGATCCGCGAGCCGCGCCGGATGCGCGTCCAGCACCTCGCGCGCGCCCGCGCCGACGAGGTGGTCCGCGCTGCCGGCGGACAGCCGGATGCGGTGGCGGGCGGCGGACACCAGCGACGGGCCGGGCTCGTCGGTCAGCGGGGCGCCGTCCAGGTCCGCGTACGGCAGGCCCTCCTCGTGCGCCGCGACGACCACGTGGTGCAGACGGGGGCTCTCGGCGAGGCTGTGCGCGCGCTCGAGTTCGGCGGCGCGCGCCGGAGTGGACTGGCTGGCGAGGTCGTTGAAGGTGACGGCGAGCAGCCGCTCCCCCTCCCCCGAGCCGAGCCCCAGCGGCGTACCGGGCATCCCCGGCAGCCCGGCGGCGAGCAGGGCGAGGGTGCCGGAGGCGGGGCCGCCGGACAGGTCGGCGCCCAGCCCCGGCGCGGGCCCGCGCTGCGCGCGGCGCTCGTACGGGCCCATCCCGGGGACGGGCCCGGGGTCCCGCTGCTCCACCAGGGGCGCGTGCCGGGGAGCCGCGAGCCGGGCGCGTACGGAGTCGATGAGCGCGTCCCGTACGCCTCTGAGTGCCGTCTCCGCGTCGAGCTCCGGCGCGGAGACCGCGAGGGAGGCGCGCGGTTCGTAGCCCGTGATCTCGCGCGCGCCCTCGCGCAGGATGAGCGCGTGCCCCGGCGGCATCCGGCACACGCCCGTGTACGGCGTCCGGTCGCCGACCGCCTCGGGCGATTCGGGGCAGGCCAGCACGGCGGCGAGCTGGGAGACGTCCAGCTGCGCCTCGACCAGGTCGGCGAGCGGCAGGGCGGCCGTGCTGTACGCCGTACCGCCGGCCCACGGCGTGTGGAACACCGGCCGCGCGCCCGCGAGATCGCCCACCACCGTCGTACGCCGGTCGACCTGGGCGACGACCGTGTACGAGCCGGACCAGGCCGTCAGATGCCGCACCGCGCCGCCGCGCGCCGACTTCAGGCCCGCGCGCAGCTGCTCGTCGCTCGCCCCGCAGCAGCCGAACACCGCGAGGCGGATGGCGGGGGCGATCTGCACCAGCCGGATCTCGTCCGGCCGCCAGTCACCGACGGCCCACAGCGGATCCGGTCCGTCCCACAGGAGTTGGCCGCCCATCGGCTGTACGTCGTAGCGCCAGCCGCCGCCGTCGTCGAGGAACGACGAACCGGTGGCCGTACTGCTCCATCCGACCAACCACCGCATCGGCGCCTCCACAGCCTGTGGACAGGTTGGGAAGAGCAGTCTCCGGCGGCCGCCGGGAGCGCCCCCGCCGTCACCGGGCACAGCCGTGCCGCCGACGTGCGCGCCCATGGACTCCAGGACGCGCTTCGTACAGCCGGCGCATGGCGGGTGTTCGCGGTCAACAGCAGGGCTGGCGTGGGAAACTGCCGCTTCTTGGGCACCATGCTGCCACGACAGGGGCGCATTTGAGTGGCACTGGGGAGCGCACGTGGCGTGCCACACGCTTTTCCGGCGAACTGCACGCCAAGTCACGGCGAACTACCGCACTACAGCAGCATTCAGCCAATCTCCGGACCGGCACCCGCGGCATCCGCCGGCGGCGGGGACCGGGAGGCGCCCTACACCCCCCGGTCCCGTCCGCCGTCCGCGGGGATTGGGACGGCGGTGTCCCCCGGCCCGCGCTGAGGCGGGCCGACCCACGCGACTCCCATGCAAGCGCTGTCCGCGGAGTCCGCCCAGAGCGCACTTCGGGCGCACGGCCACACACCCCGGTCGCACACCACCGCGGGCCCCCTCCGGCGGCAGGGATCCCGCCATCCGGAACACGTCCTCTTAACGGTCGGGACATGGGGAACTACGCTGGGTATACGTATGCCCCTGTCATGAAAAGACCGGGGTACGGCTGAGGCGACAGGCGGCAGGAGTGCCGCCAAAGGTCGAGGGGTGCCCATGAACGCCAAGGAATCACGCGGGCCGAACGAGAAGCTCGGCGCCCTCCTCGCCCTCGCCGGAATCAGCAACGCGGGCCTCGCCCGCCGGGTCAACGACCTGGGCGCCCAGCGCGGACTGACCCTGCGCTACGACAAGACCTCCGTCGCCCGCTGGGTCACCAAGGGCATGGTGCCGCAGGGCGCCGCCCCGCATCTGATCGCGGCGGCCATCGGCTCCAAACTGGGACGGCCCGTCCCGCTCCACGAGATCGGCCTCGCCGACTCGGACCCCGCGCCCGAGGTGGGCCTGGCGTTCCCGCGGGACGTCGGGGCCGCGGTGCGGTCCGCGACGGAGCTCTACCGGCTCGACCACGCGGGCCGGCGCGCGGGCGGCGGCGGCATCTGGCAGTCGCTGGCGGGCTCGTTCGCGGTGAGCGCGTACGCGACGCCCGCCTCGCGGTGGCTGATAACGCCCGCCGACTCCTCGGTGGCGCGCGACATGTCCGGGGACGGGGCGCGGGTCGGCCACAGCGACGTACAGAAGCTGAAGGAGGCCGCGGAGGAGGCCCGCCGCTGGGACTCCAAGTACGGCGGCGGGGACTGGCGCGCCTCGATGGTGCCGGAGTGCCTGCGGGTGGACGCCGCGCCACTGCTGCTGGGGTCGTACAGCGACGAGGTGGGGCGCTCCCTCTTCGGCGCCACGGCCGAACTCACCCGGCTGGCGGGCTGGATGGCCTTCGACACCGGCCAGCAGGAGGCGGCGCAGCGGTACTACATCCAGGCGCTGCGCCTCGCCCGGGCCGCGGCGGACGTCCCCCTCGGGGGGTACGTCCTGGCGTCGATGTCCCTGCAGGCCACCTACCGGGGTTACGCCGACGAGGGCGTCGACCTCGCGCAGGCGGCCCTGGAGCGCAACCGGGGCCTGGCGACCGCCCGTACGATGAGCTTCTTCCACCTCATCGAGGCCCGCGCGCACGCCCGGGCGGGCGACGGGGCGGCGGCCGGAGCGGCGCTCGCCGCGGCGGAGGGCTGGCTGGAGCGCTCCCGCGAGGGCGACGCGGACCCGCCGTGGCTCGACTTCTTCACCTACGACCGGCTCGCGGCGGACGCCGCCGAGTGCTACCGCGACCTGAAGGCTCCGCGCCAGGTACGCCGTTTCACGGAGCAGGCCCTCTCGCAGCCGACGGAGGCGTTCGTCCGCTCGCACGGCCTGCGGCTGGTGGTCTCCGCGGTGGCGGAGCTGGAGTCCGGCAACCTCGACGCGGCGTGCGCGGCGGGCGTCCGGGCGGTGGAGGTCGCCAACCGGATCTCGTCGGCGCGTACGACGGAGTACGTACGGGATCTGCTGCACCGGATGGAGCCGTACGGCAACGAGCCGAAGGTGGCCGAACTGCGGGAGCGGGCACGGCCGTTGCTGGTGGCGCCGGCGTAGGACTTCATCCCGGGTACGCCGGGAGTTCACTTTTCGCGCCCCGGCGCTTCATCCGCCCTGGCGTCTCCTCGTGCAATCAACCGATTTCACGAAGGAGATGGGGGGAGCGCAGTGCTCTTCTTTGCCGTACTGCTGCTGATAGCGGCCGTGGTGCTCTACACGCTCGGCCGGTCCGGGGTGGGGACAGGACTCAAGGGGCTCGGGTACACCGCGCTGGGGCTGGGCGTGCTGCTGGGGCTGGGCAGCTGCATCCACGTCGTCGGGGCCGCCGAGGTGGGGGTGCCGGTGACGTTCGGGAAGACCGGGGAGCCGATGCGCTCCGGTCTGCACTTCCGCTCGCCGGTGACGAGCGTGACGACGTTCTCCACCCGGCCGGTGGACCTGGACCTGGGCGGGGACGACACCATCGAGGTCCGCTCGTCGCAGGGCGGGGTGATGACCGTCGACGTGACGGTGAAGTGGACGGTGGCGGCGGACAGGGCCGTCGACCTGTACCGGCTGGCGGGCGACGAGGAGTCGATCCAGGAGCGGCTCGTACGCCCCGACAGCCGGGAGATCGTCCGCGATGTCTTCGCCCGGCACACCAGCGAGGAGGGCTACGCCTCGGCGCGGGCCCAGATCGCGGCGGAGCTCACCCGGCTGATCGAGGCCCGGCTGGAGCCGCGCGGGATCACGGTGGCGGCGGTGAACCTGCGGAACGTGAAGCCGTCGAAGGAGCTGCAGGAGCAGATCGACCGCAAGATCCAGCAGGAGCAGGCCACCGAGCGCGCCCGCGAGGCGACCCGCACCGCGGAGGCGGAGGCGGAGCGCCGGCGCATCGAGGCGGAGGCCATCGCGACCGCGAACCGCATCCTGAACGGCTCGCTGACGGACCGGGTCCTGGCGAGCCAGTGCATCGACGCCTTCGAGAAGGCGGCGGCCGAGGGTCCCGTGTACGCGGTGCCGTGCGGGAAGGGCTCGGGGACGCCGGTGATCGTGGACGGGGGGAAGGGGTAGACGGCGGGGGGAGGATTCGAGGTTTGACACGGGCCCCGGCGGGCCAAGGCATCATCGTGCGTATCCGTGCGCACATCCGTGTGCGTGTCCGTGTCCATGTCCGTGTGTGCGTGTCCGACGAGCCGGGAGAGGCTGATGGCGTACGACTGCGACGTACTGGTCATCGGCGCCGGCATCGTCGGCCTCTCCACGGCGTACGCCCTGAACCGCCAGGCGCCGGGCACCCGCGTCCTGGTCGTGGAGAAGGAGGACCGCCCGGCCCGGCACCAGACCGGCCGCAACAGCGGCGTGATCCACAGCGGGATCTACTACCGCCCGGGCTCGCTCAAGGCCCGCTACGCGACGCAGGGCGCGGCGGAGATGGTGAAGTTCTGCGCGGAACACGGCCTCCCCCACGCCGTGACCGGCAAGCTGATCGTCGCGACGACCCGCGCCGAACTCCCCCGCCTCCACGCCCTGGCCCAGCGGGGCCGCGAGAACGGGATCCCCGTCCGGGAACTGGGCCCCGCCCAGATCGCCGAGCACGAGCCGCACGTGACGGGCATCGCCGCGATCCACGTCGGTACGACGGGCGTGGCGGACTTCACCGCGGTGGCGCGGCAGTTCGCGGAGGGCCTGGACGTGCTGTACGGCAAGGAGGTCCGGCAGATCGCCCGCCGCCCCTCGGCCGTCGCGGTCCGTACGACGGACGGCACCGTGATCCGCGCCCGGGCACTGGTGAACTGCGCCGGCCTGCACTGCGACCGTGTCGCGCGGCTGGCGGGCGACAGCCCGGGGATGCGCATCGTGCCGTTCCGGGGCGAGTACTACACCCTCGCCCGGCCGGAGCTGGTGAAGGGCCTCGTGTACCCGGTGCCGGACCCGGCGTTCCCCTTCCTCGGCGTACACCTCACCCGGGGCGTCGACGGCGGCGTCCACGTCGGCCCGAACGCGGTCCCCGCGCTGGCCCGCGAGGGGTACGACTGGCGGACGGTGTCCCCCCGGGACGTGGCGGGTGTGCTGGGCTTCCCGGGCGCGTGGCGGATAGCCCGCCGGCACTGGCGGTACGAGGCGACGGAGCTGCGGCGCTCCCTGTCGAGGGAGGCGTTCACGGCGGAGGTGCGCCGGATGCTGCCGGAGGCGGCCCCGGAGGACCTGCTGCCGGCGCCGGCGGGCGTCAGGGCGCAGGCGGTGCTGCGGGACGGGACGCTGGTGGACGACTTCCTGTTCGCGGAGGGGCCGCGGACCGTGCACGTACTGAACGCGCCGTCCCCGGCGGCGACGGCGTCGCTGCCGATCGGGCGCGAGGTGGCGCGCAGGGCGGTGGAGGCGCTGTCGGGGGAGGACTGAGGGCCTCGTCTGCGGAGGGCTGAGGGCCTCAGCACGAGCTGCCCGCGGAGGGCTGAGGGCCCGGGCGAGGGCCCGTAGAATCAACACATCGTGTCTGATAACACCTCCACCCCGCAGAACAGCCCCGCGCCCGAGACGCGCCCGGCCGCAGCCGAGACGCCGCCCGTCTCCCTGACGGGCAAGGGCGTCCCCCGCCCCACGCCGAAGGCGACGAAGTACCCGGGCGGCCCGGCCGCGGACCCGGCCGGCTCGCACCACGAGCGCCGGATCCGCTCGTTCCAGCCGCGCCGCAGCCGCGTGACGGCCGCGCAGGAGGACGCGCTCAAGCGCCTGTGGCCGGTGTGGGGCCTGGACATCGACGGCCACCGCGTACTCGACCTGGACAAGCTCTTCGAGGGCCGCCCCGTCGTCCTGGAGATCGGCTTCGGGATGGGCGAGGCGACCGCGCAGATGGCGGAGGGCGACCCGGACACCGGCATCCTCGCCGCGGACGTCCACACGCCCGGCCAGGGCAACCTGCTGCGCCTGATCGAGGCGAAGGGCCTGACGAACGTCCACGTGGCGAACGGCGACGCGATCATCCTGCTGCGCGAGATGCTCCCGCCGGAGTCCCTGGCCGGCGTCCGCGTCTACTTCCCGGACCCGTGGCCGAAGAAGCGCCACCACAAGCGCCGGATCATCCAGCCGGAGTTCCTGGCGCTCGCGGCGTCCCGGATGGCACCGGGCGCGCTGCTGCACTGCGCGACGGACTGGGAGCCGTACGCGGAGTGGATGCTGGAGGCGCTGACGGCGGACCCGCACTTCGAGAACACGCACGCGGACTACGCCCCGCGTCCCGAGTTCCGCCCCCGTACCCGGTTCGAGGGGCAGGGTCTGGGCAAGGGACATGTGGTGCGGGATCTGCTGTTCCGGCGGGTGTGAGCCCGGTCTCGGTCCTTCGCCCCATCGCGTTCTGTCAGAGGCAATGGCTAAGGTCGTCGGGTGCAGCACGGAGCTGAAAGCGCAGAGCCGCCCCGCACCGGGGGGATACAGCCGCCGCCCGCGGAGGAGTCGGTGGGGGAGCCGGTGCGCCCGGACGACTCCGGCGAGCCCGCCCACGGTGGGAGCGGATCTCCCGAGGTGACGCCATCGAGTGAGGCGGGGACGTTCGGCGAGGCGGGGACGGTGGGCGAGGCGGGCACAGCCCCGCAGGGGCTGCTGGCGTCCGCGCCGCCCGACTGGGACTACCAGCCGCCGCGCGTCCGCATCTGGCAGCGCCGGGCGCTGCGCCTGACCCTGGTGGTCACGGTCCTGGCGGTCTGCGCCCTGATCATGCTGTGGACGGTCCGCAGGGAGACGGGCACACACGGCTTCCTGGTGGGCCTGGGCCTGGCCACGCTGCCGAGCCCGCTGCTCATCCTCGCGTTCCGCTGGATCGACAAGGTCGACCCGGCCCCGTGGCGCAACATGGCGTTCGCCTTCGCCTGGGGAGCGTTCGCGGCGACGCTGGTGGCGATCGTGGCGAACAGCTTCGCGGCGGAGTGGATCGCCTCGGGCCTCCCCGTGGGCCGTACCCGCGAGGCGGACCTGTGGACGGCGTCACTCGTGGCCCCGGTCGTGGAGGAGACGGCGAAGGCGGGGGCCGTACTCCTGCTGTTCTTCTTCCGCCGCCGCCACTTCACAGGGCTGGTGGACGGGATCGTCATCGCCGGCATAGCCGCGACGGGCTTCGCCTTCACGGAGAACATCCTCTACCTGGGCAGGGCGTACGGCGAGGACCAGAACCTCGGCTACGACACCCCGTTCTCGATCACGGCGGCGACGTTCATAGTCCGCGGGATCTTCTCCCCCTTCGCCCACCCCCTCTTCACGGCGATGACGGGCATCGGCTTCGGCCTGGCGGCGATGACGGCGCGCGACCGCAAGGCGCGGCGCACGCTGCTCCCGATCGCGGGCGTGCTCACGGCGATGCTGATGCACGGCATGTGGAACGGCTCGCTGGTCTTCGGCGGTCTGGGCTTCCTGGCGGTGTACGCACTGTTCATGGTCCCCGTGTTCGGCCTGCTGATCTGGCTGGCGATCTGGTCCAGGGGCCGCGAACTGCGCACGCTGAAGGACAAGCTCCCGGCGTACGCGACAGCGGGCTGGCTCACGCTCCCGGAGCCGCACGCCCTGTCGAAGTTCCGCACCCGCAAACTGGCCCGCGACCTCGCCGCGCGCACGCACGGCAAGCCGGGCAAGAAGGCGGTCCGCGAGTACGAACGGGCGGCCACGTCCCTGGCCCTGCTGCGCGCCCACGCGGAGCGGGGCAACCTGGCCCCGGACTTCACGACCGCGGAGGCGGCCCTCCTGAACACGCTGTGGGAACACAGGGTGATAGCCCAGCCGGCCCTGACCCAGGCAGCCTGGTCGGACCTGCGCCCCCGCCTCCCGATGCAGTGGCACCCGGGCATGCCCCCGCACCCCGGCATGTACCCGCCCGCTGCAGCGCCGTACGGCCCCCCGCCGGGGGCGTACGGCCCTCCGACGGGCACGTATCCGGCCCCTCCGGGGGCGTACGGCAACCCGGGCCTGTACCCGGCCCCTCCGGGGACGTACCCCCCGCCGGGCGCGTACCCGCCCCCGCCCGGCACCGCCCACCCCCCGGCGAACACGGTCCCCGCCCCCGCCGCGAGGCCGTACCCCCACCCGGCGGCGGCCCAGCACTTCCCACCCCCGGCAGGCAGCCCCGCCCGAACCGAACCCACCACCCCGGGCTGGGGGATGGGCGGGGGACGGCACACCTGATCCGTCCGCTTCCGCGTACGCCTGTCAGTGCCCCGTGCTGTACTTCACCCACACCGCAGCACGTCGGCAGTGGGGGGCATGTGAACGGGGATATCGCCGCGCCGGACCTTCAGGCGGGGATCTACGAGAAGCTGATCACGACGCGTCTGGAAGCGCGCATCACCCAGCTCGAGGCCGGGGGCTGGCACGTGGTCCGGGACACGGTCGGCGCGGAGTCCACTCCCCACGTACTCGCCGCGCACATCGGCGCCGCCGTCCGTGACCTTCTCCAGTCCTCCCCCGCGGAGAAGCGCGTCCGGATGGTCAACCAGATCCTCGACGCCCTGAGCAGCCTGGAGGACGCGAAGCAGTGGATCGAGCAGGTGGCCGACGGCCCGCGGCAGCTGCACGCCCTCTTCGAGCCCACGGCACCCGGCGTCTACGCGCTGAACCGGCCCTCCATCCCGCTGTCCGAATCGGCGCTCCTGACCAACGCACCCGACGACCCGAGCCTGGGCTCGGAGCTCCGGGCCGAGCTCGCCACCGCCGACCGGGTCGACCTCCTGTGCGCCTTCGTCAAATGGACGGGCCTGCGGGTTCTGGAGCAGCGACTGAAGCAGTCCCGCGAGCGCGGGGTCGCCCTCCGGGTCATCACCACCACGTATCTGGGAGCGACCGAGCAGGGCGCCCTGGACCGCCTCGTCCGCGACTTCGGCGCCGAGGTGAAGGTCAACTACGAGCTCCGCTCGACCAGGCTGCACGCCAAGGCGTGGCTGTTCCGGCGCAGGAGCGGATACGACACGGCGTACGTGGGCAGCTCCAACCTCTCCCGGGCCGCCCTCCTGGACGGTCTGGAGTGGAACGTCCGCCTGTCGTCGGTCGCAACGCCGGCCGCTCTGCGGAAGTTCGAGGCGACCTTCGACGCCTACTGGAGCGAGCCCGCGTTCGAGACGTACGACCCGGACGACGAGGTGCAGCGGCAGCGGCTCGCCGAGGCCCTCCGGAAGGCCCGCAGCGGGCCTTCCGCGAGCGCCGACGGCTCCCGGGTGATCTCACTCTCCGGCCTGGAGGTACGGCCGTATCCGCACCAGCGCGACATGCTCGAGAGGCTTGAGACCGAGCGCAAGGTCCGCGACCGGCACCGCAACCTCCTGGTGGCGGCGACGGGAACAGGGAAGACCGTGATGGCGGCGCTCGACTACAGGAACCTGTGCACCGAGCACGGACGCAGGCTTCGGCTGCTGTTCGTCGCCCACCGCCGGGAGATCCTCGACCAGTCGCTGCGTACCTACCGGGAGGTTCTGCAGGACGCCGACTTCGGTGAGCAGCATGTCGGGGGCGCCGTCCCCGTGCACGGCACCCATGTGTTCGCCAGCGTCCAGTCCCTCAACTCGCAGCCGCTGGACCGTTACGAGCGGGACCGTTTCGAGGTCGTCGTCATCGACGAGTTCCACCATGGGACAGCGGCCACGTACCGCCGGGTCGTCGACCACTTCCAGCCGCGCGAGCTCCTGGGGCTCACGGCCACGCCGGAGCGTATGGACGGGCGGAGCATCCAGGACGAGTTCTTCGACGGCCGGATCGCGGCGGAGATGCGTCTGTGGGAGGCCCTGGAGAACGACCTCCTCAGCCCCTTCCACTACTTCGGCGTCTCCGACACCGCCGACCTCCGGTCGGTCGCCTGGTCGCGCGGCTCGTACGACGAGACGGCGCTGAGCAACGTGCTGACGGGCGACACGGCCCGGGCCCTGCTGGTCGTGCGCGCGGTGAAGGACAAGATCAGCGACCCTGCGGGCATGCGGGCGCTGGGTTTCTGCGTCTCGGTCGCCCACGCGGAGTTCATGGCCGGGTACTTCCGGAGCGCGGGCTTCGCGGCCGTGGCCCTCTCGGGGAGTACGCCGGAGACGGAACGCCGGCACGCCCTGCACGCCTTGAAGCAGGGCGACATCCAGGTGGTGTTCTCCGTCGACCTGCTCAACGAGGGGCTCGACATCCCGAACGTGGACACGCTGCTCCTTCTCCGGCCGACACAGAGCGCCACGGTGTTCCTCCAGCAGCTCGGCCGTGGACTGCGCAGGACGGAGGACAAGGCCGTCCTCACCGTTCTCGACTTCATCGGCATGCACTGCAAGGAGTTCCGCTTCGAGAACCAGTTCCGTGCCCTCACGAATCTCACCCGCCGCCGTCTCCGCGAAAGCATCGAGCAGGACTTCCCCCAGCTCCCCTCCGGTTGCCAGATCGTGCTGGAGCCGAAGGCGAAGGAGCGGGTGCTGGAGAACATCCGCAGCCAGCTCGGCGTGAACGCGAGACAGCTCGCCCAGGAGATCGCGGCCTACGCCGAACCCGCGCTGGCGGACTACCTGCGCGAGAGCGGCCGGGACATCAAGGAGATCTATCGCGCGGGCCGCTCGTGGACGGGACTGCTGCGGAAGGCCGGCATCCTCCGCGAGCCGGCTCCGGATACGGAGGGGGCGCTGCTCAAGCGGATGCCTGCGCTCCTGCATGTCGACGACCGCGACCGTGCGGACCTCTACGCCCTGCTGCTCTCGGACGCCGCGCCCTCCTACGACGACCTGAGCCCGGAGGACCGCCGTCGTGCCCGGATGCTCTTCTTCACCCTCTGGCCCACGGGCGGCGGCTTCGCCTCCTACCAGGAGGGCTTCGACACCGTTAGTCCGCTGACCGCCTTCCGCTCAGAGGCCCGGCAGGTGCTGGCCCATGCGATCGGCGACGCGGACCATCTGCCGATCCCCCTGCTCGGCGACCTGGGAGGCATCCCCCTGCGGATCCACTGCTCGTACAGCAGGGAGGAGATCCTCGCCGCCCTGGGTGAGGCGCATCTGAACGGCGGCCTTCTGCCGGGCAACTTCCAGGAAGGGGTGCGCTGGTGTGAGGGAATCAGCGCCGATGCCCTCCTCATCACCCTCGAGAAGGACGAGAAGGACTTCTCCCCGCAGACTCGCTATCACGACTACGCCCTCAACGAGAGTCTCTTCCACTGGGAATCCCAGAACCGGACGGCGGAGACCTCCGCGACGGGCAAGCGCTACCGAACCCACGCCGCGTCGGGCACGCACGTCCTGCCATTCGTCCGCCGCTACAAGAAGACGGACATCGGCGGCCCCCAGCCCTGGATGTTCCTGGGCCCCGCCACCTACACCGGCCACACGGGCAGCCGCCCCATGGCGATCACCTGGCACCTCAAGCACCAACTCCCCGCGGACGTCTGGTCCTACTCGGCGATCGCCGCCGGTTAGCCGTCCACGCCCCCGGACGCTGCGGGCGCGGTCTGAGACGCGGCTGAGACAGGAACCCTTCTTCACCACTCGCACGAGTGCCTCTGTGTGACCGTCCCGTCACCACGTGCTTGCTGGGCGGGCCTTCGGGCATGTCCAGCCGCGAGTGACTCGCGGTCGGCGTGAGGGCAGCGCTCGGAGGAGGAACATGATGCACAGGTACGGCTCGCTCGCGCGGGGATTCGTGGCCGCTTCCGCCAGCTTGGCCACCGCGTTGGCCTTCGCCACCCCCGCGGAGGCGAGCGCCGTGGGGTACGCCAAGGTCGACAAGTTCTGCTACGAGGCCGGTGGGCACAACCTCTGCCTGCCTACAACCACCCTCGGGCACTCCATCAAGGGATCAGGGCGCACGATCACCAGGGAAGAAGCGTCGGTGCAGGACACCCTGGGCGGCGACACGGCGGGCGGCAAGTGGTGCAACTGGCGGATCGACTGGCGGTACGCCGACACCGCGGGTCGCACCTATCGGACGAGCAAGGGGCCGATGCACCACTCGTGCGGAGGCTTGACCTCCATCGGCCGTATCGACAAGACCAGGAAGACGTTGAAGCACTACGGCAAGGCCTGCGCCGCCTTCTTCGCGGGGAACAAGGTCCGGGCCGTGCAGTGCCACAACATCGTCAAGTAGGAATGGGTGAGCAGCATGGGGCGGCGGATCCTCACCGCGCGAGGCCATCAGGCACTTCGGTGGGGCCTGGTGTTCCTGGTCGCGCTCACGGTCGCGGCATTCGCGGTGCCCGTGGTGCTCTCGCTGCTGCCGCAGAGCTGGGTGGGCGGCTGGTCCGATGCCGCTTACAGCCGGATCACACTCGCCGTGGCGGCAGCCGGGTGCGTAGTCCTGGCGTACTGGACCCGGCGGGGGCGAGCCGGTCGTTGAGCCGGCTCGCCCCTCCGCGGGGAGGGTTACGCCGACGCCTCCGTCAGGGCCGTGACCTCGGCCTCTGTCAGGCGCAGCTCCGTTGCCGCCAGGAGTGCGGGGAGTTGGGCCACCGTGCGGGCCGACGCTATCGGGGCTGTGATGGTGGGCTGGGCGAGGAGCCAGGCCAGGGCCACCGAGGCCACCTCGGTGTTGTGGGCGGCGGCGATGGTGTCCAGGGTGGACAGGACGCGGCGGCCGCGGTCCGTCGTGAGGTGCTTGGCGGCGCCTGCGGCGCGAGGGCTGTCCACCTCTGCCTCGTCGCGGTATTTGCCCGTCAGGAAGCCTGAGGCCAGGCTGTAGTACGGCAGGACCGCCAGGTCGTACTCCTGTGCCAGGGACTGGCGCTCGCCCTCGTACGTGTCCCGTGACATCAGGCTGTAGTGGGGCTGCAGGGCGCTGTAGCGGGCCAGGCCCTCCGTTTCGCTGAAGGTCAGGGAGGCCCGGAGGCGGTCCGGGGTGAGGTTCGACGCCGCGATCTCGCGGACCTTGCCGGCTCGGACCAGGTCGTCCAACGCCGTGATGATCTCCGGGATCTCGATCGACTCGTCGTCGAAGTGCGTGTAGTAGAGGTCGATGTGGTCCGTGTTCAGGCGGCGGAGTGAGTCCTCCGCGGCCGCCTTGATGTTCGCCGCCGACAGGCCCTTGCGGGCCGGGTGTGCGCCCACCTTCGTCGCGATCACCATCTCGTCGCGGTTGCCCCGCGATTCCATCCAGCGGCCCAGGATCGTCTCCGATTCGCCGCCCTCGTTGCCCGGGACCCAGGCGGAGTACGCGTCTGCCGTGTCGACGAAGTTGCCGCCGGCCGCCGCGTAGGCGTCCAGGACCTTGAACGATTCCGTCTCGTCCGCCGTCCAGCCGAAGACGTTGCCGCCCAGGTTGAGCGGGAAGACGGAGAGGGCGCCTATCCGGCGGTGGGGCGTGGTGGATGCAGAGGTCATGTAGGCGGCAACGATCTCGTGGAGCGGGATGTTCCGCCTCGGCCGCGGTCCGGTGAACCCGCTTCCCGCGCCTCGTAGTCCATCGGACTGAGCGCGGACATGCCGAGCGGCCCTGGTGTCGGGGGGTAGGCCACCAGGGCCGCCGGCGATCGGGGGCACGCCTGTGGACGCCGGGGGAAGGCGGCGTTCGGGGCGTGCTTGGTTGGCGTGAGGGTGGGAGGGCCCGGCGGGCAGTGCCCGTGGGCGGGACCCCGGCGGGCGGGGTCCCGGCCGGGTCAGGTCAGACCGTGGCGCCGTGGTTGCGGAGCCAGGTCATCGGGTCGATCGGGGAGCCGCCGTCGGGGCGCACCTCGAGGTGCAGGTGCGGGCCCGTGACGTTGCCGGTGGCGCCGACGCGGCCGATCATGTCGCCCGTCGTCACCTCGCCCGACGACTTGAGGATCGACGACAGGTGGTTGTACCAGACCTCGGTGCCGTCATCGAGGGTGACGATGATCTGGTAGCCGTACGAACCCGCCCAGCCGGCGCTGGTGATGGTGCCGCCGTGCACGGCGTAGACGGGGGTGCCGGTCGAGGCGGCGAAGTCCAGGCCCGTGTGGTAACCGCTGGACCACATGTCGCCGGCCTGGCCGAACGTGGAGGTGATCGTGTACGAGGAGAGCGGGGCTATGTAGCTCGCCGCCAGCTTGGCCAGGCGCTCGGCCTCCGCCTTCTGGCGGGCCTCCTCCTCGGCCTTCTTGCGGGCCTCTTCCTCCAGGCGCTTCGCCTCGGCCTCGGCGTCCGCCTTGGCCTGGGCGGCCTCTTCGGCCGCCTTCTCCGCCGCGGCCTGCTCCAGCGCCGCGAGTTCGGCGGCGTCGGCCTCGGCCTGCTGCTGCGCGGCCTGCTCCAGGATGCGGGCGCGGAGCGCCTCGCCGGTGTCGGCCGTGGTCTGCTCGCCGTCGTCGGTGGCCAGTCCGGTCTGGACGAGCGGCGTGGTGGTCGTGGTGGTGGTCTCGGGTGCGTCGTCCTCGTCCGAGAACAGGGAGCCGACGCCCGGAAGGGACTCCGCCTCCGGAAGGCTGCTGGATATGCCGTGCGCGACGTCCGCGACCGGCTCCGGCATGGATATCGCCACGGGGGGCTTGGACTGGGCCTGCGCCATGCTGCTGGCGCCGACCGCCGCGAAGACGCCGACACCGAGAACCGCGCCGCTGCGGGCGACGCTGCCGCGGGTCTGCTTGGGGGCTCGTCGCCGGCCGCGGGTCGGACGGAGATCGTCCTGGCCGGGTGCCCACTCCTCGCGTGCCCAGGAGCCGGTTTCCTCGTAACTCTCGCCGTCGTACACGTAATCGTCGTACGACGCGCCCGGGCCGGGCCTGTTTGACGCCACGGAGGCGTACTCCTTTCCTTCCTTCTCGCCTACCGGGTTAGCTGACGGGTTCGGAGCAGGAAGGTCTCCTACGGGTTTTCCTCCGGTGGGAGGTCCGCCCGATTCACCCCAAGGTGGTTGGTTCCCCGGTTCCCTTGGTGCCGCAGGTGTTGCTGGTGTTGCCGGTGCTGCACTTCCAGGATTCGGCGTCGGCGCACGGTGCCGTCTCTTGCGACGGCAGTGACGACCGCGCTGCGTTATCGAACGCTAGTGGAGAAACCCCGGTGATTCCAAGTCGTTCAGGCCCTTGGCTTGCACCTTTGGCGAGGACTTAAACGGGCAGGCCATGGCGGAATCGGACAAGTTGGGTTGAGATTTGATTACGGTCTCGGGCTGACGGTGCGTCAGTCGTTATGCAGAGGGGGGTCAGTTGATTACGCAGTGTGGACAGGGGCGTGGTGCGGGTCACGGCCGATGGCGATCAGGGCCATGTCGTCGGCCGTCCTGCCGCCCGTGTGGCGGGACACGTCCTCGATGATCCCGTCGAGCAGCGACTCGGGGCTGCTGAAGATCCGGCCGTGCAGGCGGTCCGCCAGATCGTAGAAGCGGCCCTTCCCGTCCCGGGCCTCCGTCACGCCGTCGGTGAAGAGGACGAGTGTCGCGCCGGCGGGGAGGTTCAGCTCCAGCGTCTCGTCCGGCCACTCCCCCAGATCGCCCATGCCGAGGGGGAGGGAGGGTGTGGACGGCTCGCAGACCAGGACGGCGCCGTCGGCCAGCAGGACCACGGGGGCCGGATGGCCCCGGTTCACCAGGCGCAGCCGCTCGCCGTCGGGGGTGATCTCCGCGAGTACGGCGGTGGTGAAGCCCTCGAACTGGTCCAGCCCCCGCCTCCGTACGCCCTCCCGGGCCAGCGCGTGCTCCAGCCGGGCGGCCACTCCGTCCAGGCGCCGCTCCTGTTCCGCCGCCTCGCGGAACGCGCCGATGACCACGGCGACCGCCTCGACGGCGTCCAGTCCCTTGCCGCGGACGTCGCCGGTGATCAGACGGACGCCGTGCGGGGTGTCCTGGACGGCGTACATGTCGCCGCCGATCCGGGCGTCGGCGTCCGCGGCCTGGTAGCGGGCGGCGACCTGCAGGCCGCCGATGCGGTGCTCGGGGGTGGGCAGTACGGCGCGCTGGGCGGTCTCCGCCACGACGCGGGCGGTCGCCAGGCGGCGGGTGGCGCGGCGGACGAGGACGTTGATGCAGACGGCGATGACGCCGACGACGAGTTGGGTGGTCATCTCGATGATCGACTCGGGTTTGTCGGCGGTGCCGTTGGCGACTTCGAGGACGACGTTGGCCAGGAGGGCGGCCACGGCGACGGCCACCGTCGCCCAGAGGCCGAGGAACGGGGCCGCGATCAGAGGGGCGGGCTCGAAGAAGGGGGAGGAGGTGAGGCCTTCCGGGGTGTACCAGTAGAAGACGCAGCCGAAGATGATCATCGCCCAGGGAAGGATCGCCATCAGGCGGGGGCGTCTGAGGGCGGGGCGGTGGAGGGACCGGCGGCGCCTCGGCGGCTGCGCCGCGGAGGGGGGTGGGTCGGGTGGGGGTGCCTCGTCGGTGGGGTGGGTTTGGTCGGGGGGGTGGGCTTGGTCCGTGGGCTGGGCTTGGTCCGTGGGCTGGGCTTGGTCCGTGGGCT
>NZ_JBFAXR010000111.1:0-28902 GCF_040680895.1 Streptomyces sp. NPDC051940
GTCTTCACGGAGGCGGGCCTGACCATGCCGGACAAACCCACCTGGCATCAGGTCGCCGATCTGGCGGCGAAGGCCGACGGCGCCCGCTCGGGCATGAAGGGCATCTGCCTGCGCGGACTGCCCGACTGGGGCGAGGTGATCGCCCCGCTCACCACAGTGGTGAACACCATGGGCGGCACCTGGTTCACCAAGGACTGGGAGGCCCAGCTCACCTCGCCCGAGTTCACCAAGGCCACCGAGTTCTACGTCGACCTGGTGCGCGAGCACGGCGAGGCGGGCGCCGCACAGTCCGGGTACGCGGAGTGCCTGAACAACCTCACCCAGGGCAACACCGCCATGTGGTACGACGCCACGGCCGCCACCGGCTCGCTGGAGGCCGCCGACTCCCCTGTCAAGGGGAAGATCGGCTACGTACCGGCGCCGGTGGACAGGACCGCCGCCTCCGGCTGGCTGTACACCTGGGCCTGGGGCGTGCAGAAGGCCTCCAAGAACGCCGACAACGCCTGGAAGTTCATCTCCTGGGCGTCCAGCAAGGAGTACGAGCAGCTCGTCGGCGAGAAGCTGGGCTGGGCCAACGCCCCCGCCGGCAAGCGCGCCTCGATGTACGCCAACCCCGAGTATCTGAAGGCCGCTTCCGCCTTCGCGAAGATCACGAAGACGGCGATCGAGACCGCCGATCCGCGCAATCCCGGCGTGCAGCCGCGGCCGACGATCGGCATCCAGTTCGTCGACATCCCGGAGTTCTCCGATCTGGGCACCAAGGTCTCGCAGGAGATCAGCGCCGCCATCGCGGGCCGGCAGTCCGTCGCCGACGCGCTGGCGAAGTCCCAGGAACTGGCCGAAGAGGTGGGCAAGGAGTACCAGAACCGATGAGTACGCCGACCGCACTGCCTCCGGCCCGGGCCCGGTCCGCGCCGCCCGCCGCCCCGCCGCCTCCCCGCCGGGGGCGGGGGGCGCGGGCCTGGGCCACCAGAGCCCCGCTGCTGCCCGCGCTGGTGTTCCTGATCGCGGTGACCCAGCTGCCGTTCGTGGCCACGCTGGTGATCTCGCTGTACGACTGGAACTCGCTGTATCCCGACGAGCGCCGCTTCACGGGCCTGGACAACTTCCGCGAGGTGCTCACCGACGAGTCCCTGCGCGAGTCGGTGGTCACCACCGCCGTGCTGACCGCGTCGGTTGTGCTGGCCAGCCTCGTCCTCGGGCTGCTGCTCGCGCTGCTGCTGGACCGCCGCTTCCGCGGCCGGGGCGTGGTGCGCACCATGCTGATCGCCCCGTTCCTGCTGGTGCCGGTGGCGGCGGCGCTCTTGTGGAAGCACGCGCTGTTCAACCCCGAGTACGGGCTCTTCAACGGCGTACTGAACTGGCTGGGGCTCGGCCAGCCCGACTGGATCTCCGAGATGCCGCTGATCGCGGTGGAGGCGGCGCTGGTGTGGCAGTGGACGCCGTTCATGATGCTGATCCTGCTCGCCGGGCTGCAGAGCCGCTCCCCCGAGCAGATCGAGGCGGCCCGGATCGACGGGGCGAACGCCTGGCAGATCTTCCGTTATCTCACCCTGCCGCATCTGCGCCGCTATCTGGAGCTCGGGGTGCTGCTGGGATCGATCTACATCGTGCAGAACTTCGACGCGGTGTTCACGATCACCTCGGGCGGTCTGGGCACGGCCAACCTGCCGTACACCATCTACCAGACCTTCTACCAGGCGCACGAGTACGGCGTGGCCTCGGCGGCCGGCGTGGTCGTCGTGATCGGCTCGATCGTCATCGCGACGTTCGCGCTGCGCGTGGTGTCGTCGCTGTTCCGGGAGGAGGTGGGACGCGCATGACCGCCGTCCTGCCCGCACCGCGCGCGTCCGCCTCGATACCGCCGGTCCTGCGCCGGGCCCGGCGGCGGTCCGCCGCGCTGGGCGTGCTCGCCTGGGCCGCGGGGCTGCTGTTCTTCCTGCCGGTGCTGTGGATGCTGCTGACGTCGCTGCACTCCGAGACCGACGCGGCCACCAACCCGCCCTCGCTGGCCGCGTCCCTCACCCTGGACAGCTACCGGGAGTTCTTCGGCTCGGGCGGCGGCCCGAGCCCCTGGCCGTCGCTGATCAACTCGACGACGGCGAGCGTCTTCTCCACGCTGCTGGTGCTGCTGCTGGCCCTGCCCGCGGCGTACGCGCTGTCGATCCGGCGCGTACGCAAATGGACCGACGTGCTGTTCTTCTTCCTGTCCACGAAGATGCTGCCGGTCGTGGCGGGGCTCCTGCCGGTGTACCTGTTCGCCAAGAACGCCGGGCTGCTGGACAACATCTGGCTGCTGGTCCTGCTCTACACCTCGATGAACCTGCCCATCGCCGTGTGGATGCTGCAGTCCTTCCTCGGCGACATCCCCGTCTCCATCGTGGAGGCCGCGCAGATCGACGGCGCCCGGCTGCCCACCGTCCTGGCCCGGGTGATCGCCCCGATCGCCGGTCCGGGCATCGCGGCCACGGCGCTGATCTGCCTGATCTTCAGCTGGAACGAGATGCTCTTCGCCCAGGTGCTGACCGGGGTCACCTCCCAGACCGCCCCGGTCTTCCTCACCGGCTTCATCACCAGCCAGGGGCTGTTCCTCGCCCAGGTGTGCGCCGCGTCGATCGTGATCTCCCTGCCGGTGCTCGCCGCCGGCTTCGCCGCCCAGGACAAACTGGTCCAGGGCCTGTCCCTAGGAGCAGTCAAATGAGGGCCGCCGTCATCGAAGCCCCGGGCCGGGTCACCGTCACCACCGTCCCGGACCCCACGCCGGGACCGCGGGAGGTCGTGGTGGAGGTGGCGTCGTGCGGTCTGTGCGGCACGGACCTGCACATCCTGCAGGGCGAGTTCGCGCCGTCGCTGCCGCTGGTGCCCGGGCACGAGTTCGCCGGCCGGGTGGCGGCGGTGGGCAGCGCGGTCACCGAACTGGCGGTGGGCGACAAGGTCGCCGTCGACCCGTCGCTGCCCTGCCACGAGTGCCGCTACTGCCGTACGGGCCGGGGCAACCTGTGCGACCGCTGGGCGGCGATCGGGGTCACCGTACCCGGCGGCGCCGCGGAGTACGCGGCGGCCCCGGTCGCCAACTGCGTGAAGCTGCCGGAGCACATCGCGGTGGAGGACGCGGCGCTCATCGAGCCGCTGTCCTGCGCGGTACGCGGCTACGACGTACTCGGCAGCCGGATCGCCTCCTCGGTGCTGATCTACGGCAGCGGCACGATGGGCCTGATGATGCTGGAGCTCGCCAAGCGGACCGGAGCGGCGTCCGTCGACGTGCTGGACGTCAACCCCGAGCGCCTGGCGACGGCCCAGAAGCTGGGCTGCAGCCGCACGGCCACGGCCTCCGCCGAACTGGCCGGGTCGGGCGGCTGGGACGTGGTCATCGACGCCACGGGCAACGCCGCCGCCATCCAGGACGGGCTGGAACAGGTCGCCAAGGGCGGCGTGTTCCTGCAGTTCGGCGTGGCCGACTACGCCACGACGGCCACGATCTCGCCGTACCGCGTCTACAACCAGGAGATCACCATCACCGGCTCGATGGCCGTGCTGCACTCCTTCGAACGGGCGGCCGAGCTCCTCGCCGCGGGCGTGCTGGACCCGCAGGTGTTCATCAGCCACCGGCTGCCGCTGGAGGAGTACCCGCGGGCCCTGGAGAACTTCGCCTCCGGACAGGGGCGCAAGACGGTGGTGATGCCCTGATCATGTACGTATGACGACCGGCATCTCCGTCCAGTACACGGACCTCCTGCGAACGAGCACCTACGATCTGTGGACCCGGCTCCGGGAACTGCTGCGGGAGCAGGGCCTCGATCCGGATCGGACGACGGTCGTCGACCTCGTGCAGGAGGGGCCGGATCACGAGGACGGCCAGGTCATCTCGCCCGACGGGAGGGTGTACAGATTCAGTCTCTTCTACGACCAGGCGGCGGAGCACGGGGCTCGGAGCGCGCGCCTCGCCAACTGGACGGACATCACCGGGTCGTGGCGGACGGGGTCCCTGGCCCGTCGTACGGCTGACGCGTTCGTGCGGCACGGTCTGCCGCCGGCGGGTCCGTAAAGGCGCTCGGGGTCCGGGTCAGCCGTGGGGGCGGATGGTCGTCACCGCTCCAGCGAGGGCGACGGCGGCGCCGGGTCGCGTTCGGGTGCGTGGTCCTCGCGGGGTGTCAGTCGCCGCACCCGCAGCTGCCCCGTCGTACGACCGAGACCGGGAGCATCAGCGACACCGGACTGCTGTCCTGGGTGCCGGTCAGACGGCGGACGAGGAGTTCGACCGCCTCCTCCCCCATCTGCCGCATCGGCTGGCGCACGGTGGTGAGGGCCGGGCGGACGAGGCGGCTGAGCGCGATGCCGTCGAAGCCCGTGACGGCGACGTCCTCGGGTACGCGGATGCCGCGTCGTTCCAGGGTGTGCAGGGCGCCCACGGCCATCTGGTCGTTGGCGAAGAGCATCGCCCGCGGTCGTTCGCCCGGGCGGTCCAGCAGGGCCGCGGCGGCGCGGGCGCCCTCGGCCTGCGTCATCATCGCCACGCGTACGTCGGGCTCGTCGCGGACCTCGATGCCGGCGGCCCGGCAGGCCTCGACGTAACCGCGGAAACGGGCTTCGACGTCCGGGGACTCCTCCGCGGAGCCGACGTAGGCCAGGCGCCGCAGACCGTGGTCCTCGACGAGGTGGCGGGTCAGCTCGCGCTGGCCGGCGGCGTTGGCGACCTCGATGTGGTCGAGGTGGTCCAGCTCCTCCTGCTCGCGGGGGCCGGCCAGCATGACCACCGGCTGCCGGCGCGAGATGACCTCGAGCTCCTCGGTCGGTACGGTCCGGGCGAGCACCGCGAAGCCGTCGACGCGGCCGGCGACCTTCGCCACCAGGGACTCCGGGCCGCCCTTGAGGGACGCGGCGATCAGCAGCGCGTAGCCGTGCCGGCGGGCGGCGCGCTCCATGCCGCGGATGATCTGGTCGGAGTAGAGCATGGCCGCGTTGTCGTCGGCCTCCTCGGCCGCCTCGGCCTCGGACTCCACGTCCGGGTCGGCGTAGTCCGGGAAGCACAGCCCGAGCACACCGGTGGACCGGCTGGCGAGCCCGCGTGCGTTCCCGCTGGGGACGTAGCCCAGCTCCCGGGCGGCGGCGAGGACGCGCTCGCGCGTCTGGGCGCGGACGGAGTCGGGGTTGCGGTAGACCCGTGACACGGTGGCGATGGACACGCCGGACCGCTCGGCGACGTCGTACACCGTGGGGGCGGTGCTCACAGGCGGGGGCCTCCGTGATCGTGATGGGGGCCGCGGGTCGACCAAATCCGATGAAAGCGCATTCACTCTAGGTCGCGAAGGACGCGCGAGCAAGGGGCGACGGCCGGGGGCGGGGGGCGACGCGGGGGTGGGAGGCGGTGGGGGGAGGCCTCGCGGCGCGGGTTCGGGGGGTGGGGTGCCGGTCTCACGGCGCGGGCTCGGGGGGGGTGGGGTGTCGGTCTCACGGCGCGGCATCGGCGTCTGGGGTGCCGGTTCGGGCGGCGCGGCATCGGCGGGATGGGGCGGGGCCTCGGCCGGCCGGGATCCCCGCCGGAAGGACGGCGGCCTCAGCCCGCAAGGCGCACCGCCGTCGGGAGCGACGGCGGCCTCAGCCCGCAAGGCGCACCGCCGTCGGGAGCGACGGCGGCCTCAGCCCGCAAGGCGCACCTCCGCCAGGAACGACGGCGACCTCAGACCGGCACACCCTCCGCCAGGAACGACGGCGACCTCAGACCGGCACACCCTCCGCCAGGAACGACGGCGACCTCAGACCGGAAACTCCGGGGGTACCTGCCCACCGCCACGCCCTCGCCGGAGGAGAAGCCTCTTGCCCGCCAGGCAACCCCGCCGAGGCGGATGGCGGACTCGACCCGCAAGGCGCGCCCACCGGGAAGGACCCTGGCACCAGCTCGCACAGCCTCAGTCGACCCCGCCGGCGGGCCGGCGAACCGCATCCGGCATAGGCTGCTGGGATGAGCGATGAGTGTGGACGACGGATCTGGTCGGACCTCGCATGACACGCGTCATCGGTGATATCTCGGTCTCCCTCGACGGCTTCGTCACCGGCCCCGACCCCGGTCCGGACAACGGCCTGGGCAACGGCGGCGAGGCCCTGCACACGTGGGCGTTCTCCGACGACCCCGACGACCGCCGGGTCCTCAGCGAGGCCACGGCCCGCTCCGGCACGGTCATCCTCGGCCGACGGCTCTTCGACGTGGTGGACGGTCCGAACGGCTGGGACGAGGAGACGGGCTACGGCGCCGGCGAGGTGGGCAAGCCGGCGTTCGTCGTGGTGACCAGCTCGCGGCCGGAGTCGGTACGGCTCACGGACCTGGACTGGACGTTCGTCACCACGGGTCTGCCCGACGCCGTGACAACCGCACGTGAGCGTGCCGAGGCGGCGTCCGCGGCCGCCGGCCAGGACCTGGACGTCGTCCTGATGGGCGGCGGCACCACCATCGGCACGGCGTTGGAGGCAGGCCTGCTCGACGCCCTGACGCTGCACCTGGCGCCGGTCGTACTGGGCGCCGGAACGCCCCTGTTCACCGGTGGATCACAGCGCACCCTGGTGCAGCGCAGCGTGATCCCTACCTCGACGGTGACCCACGTGACGTACGACGTCCCCTGACGAGGGCGGGCGCATCTCAGCCCCGTCGCATTCGACGGCTCAGTCCCACCAGCCGTCCCCGGTGTGCCAGCGCCGCACCCACTCCAGGAAGCCCCACGCGTCATCGCTGGGAACGGGTACCGCACCGACGTCGGCCACCATCCAGACCTCACCTCGCCGGGGACCCGTGGTCACCAGGAGCCAGAACGACTGGCCGTCCTCCGACCCGAGCACCACGGACCCGTGCGTGAACACCGCGTCGGTACGCGGATCACCTTCGGGGTCGACGGACTCGTCGTCCTCCCACGGCCACGCCGCCTCCAGCGGAAACGGGGCCCCGGGCCGGCGAGGGCCGAGGTCGGGCCAGCCCGCCGGCAGCCACCCCAGCGGTTGCAGCCCGCCGTCCTCGGCCGGGCCGAGGCTGTACCCGTTGCTTATCTCCGCGACGACGGTCCGGTACGGCTCCGGCAACGTGACGCCGTTCTGCGCCTCCCACGCGTCAACGCCTTCCCGTCCCAGGGGTGGTTCGCGCCACTCCGCCTCGAACACGGAACGCAGAAACGCGAGGGTGGCCTCGTCCGGTCGCTGATCGGGTGCCTCGGTGGTCATGAAGGCATGCTGGCAGACACCACTGACACTCATCCTCGGCCGGTTACGCGCTTGCCGGGCTCGGACCCCGACGTCCCGGGGCCCGCGTCGTCGTAGAGGGGCGTCAGATCGCCGAAGCGCCGCGGTGGGCAGGACCTGGCCAAAGGGGAGTTCGCCTCTCGGCCGGCACGCCGGGCCCACCATTCGCGAGTCGCTTCGTGGACACGTCCGACTCATCGCCCCCGTGGCTACGGCGGCTTGGCCCAGGCCCCTGGCTGGTCTCACGGTGACCCGCGGGCTTGAGCCCGGCAGCGTGCCGGACGAGGGAATGGCCGTCAGGCCGCGTGCCGTGGAACCCCTCGTCCGGAGGACCGACCAGGACTGGTAGGTCAGTTGAGGTCGGTCGACTCAGTCGACCCATGCGGCCCAGGCGGGGATCACCGACTCACCCGGGGCGGTCGCCCCGGTCACGGGAGGTCTCCGCACTCGCTGCGCACCGGCGTGATGATCTCGTCGACGAGCCACCGGGCGGCACGCGATGGATAGGGGCTCCGCAGGCTCAGCACGATGTGCGTCACGCCCGCGGCGATCAGCTCCGCGATGGCCTTGCGGTCGGCGGCCGGATCGTCGTAGGAGACGATGTACTGCACGGAGCGGGTGATCGTCCGGGGATCGCGGCCGATGGCGGCGCAGTGGTCGTCCAGAACGGCAGCGCGCTCGATGATGTGGTCCAGCGTGTTGTGCGGTGGTCCGGGGATGTTCCAGATGTCGGCCTGCTCGGCGACGACGCGGAGCGTCCGGTTTCCCCAGCCGCCGATGAGCAGGGGCGGGCCTGGCCGCTGCACAGGTTTCGGCTCGTTGCGATTGCCGGTCAGGGTGAAGTAGCGCCCGTGGAAGTCGAAGACGTCCTGCGTCCACATGCCGCGGAGGATGGCTATGGTCTCCTCCAGCCGGGCTATGCCTTCGGCAGGCGGGACGAGCGTCAGTCCGTACGCCGCGTACTCCGCGAGGGCCGGGTTGTCGCCGGCGATACCGCCCGCGCCGGGCGGCTGCATGGTGCCGCCCACTCCGAGGCCCATGATCAGGCGCCCCCCGGAGATCACGTCGACCGTTGTGGCGATCTTGCCGAGGACGGCGGGCGGCCGGATCCGATTGCTGGTGACGAGCAGGCCCAGGCGCAGCCGCTCGGTCTTCGCGGCCAGGGCGCCCAGCAGCGTCCACCCTTCGAGGATCTGCCCGTCCTTCGGCCCGGCGATCGGCATGAGGTGGTCCCACAGCCACGCGTCCGCGATTTCGGGCAGCTCGTCGGCCTCCTGCCAGACACGAAGGATGTCCTCGTACGAGACCCGCATCGGTGTGGTCTTGATTCCGAAGGTTACGGAGGGGAAGTGCTGGTCGGACATGGTCGTCACGCGCCCTTCGAGTCGATGTGCCGCCGACGACGGCGACGCCATCATCACCGTAGCGGATCGTCAGCTTCACTGACTATCAGTCTCTGGATACGCTACGGACATGGTTCGCGACACACCGCCGGAGGTCCTCTCCTCCCGCCTCGGTTACCTGCTCAAGCACGCACACCTGCGACTGACCGAGGAGTCCGCACGAGCGCTGGCGCCGCACGGGATCGACGGCCGTGAACTGGCCGTTCTCGCCGTCCTTGACGCGCATGACGAGCTGTCCCAGCTGGAAGCGGCGGGATTGCTGGGCATCGACCGCACCACGATGGTGGGGCTCGTCGACGCGCTGGAGGGCAAGGAACTCGTCGAGCGGCGCCGCAGTCCGCGGGACAGGCGCAAGAACATCGCGCAGCTGACTCCCGCCGGTCGGGAGCGTCTTCGCGACGCGGAGGCCGCCCGCCGGGAGATGGAGCGCAGGTTCCTCGCCCCGCTCTCCGATACGGACGCCGCGTGTCTGGTCCGCGCCCTGCAGTCCATCGTCGGCGCCCCGACGGGGGTCGGTAAGGAGTCCGACCCGGCGTGACCGGGGCGGCTGCCCCATCCCCGGACTTCCGGCAACGGGCGGTAGCGGCGAGGCGGAGGCCGTCAAGGCGCGCGATGCCGCACCAGGAGACGGCCGCGCGTTCTCAACGGCATGGCGAAGCCCGCGATCGAGCCCCGGCGTTGAACGGCCGCCGGCTCGTCCGGCCGAGGCCCGCGGCCGCTCGCGGGCCAGATCGCAGCCCGGATCGCGGGTGGGGATCAAACGCCTGCACATTCCGACGAGAACATTCGCGGCGCGTTCGCGCCGACCCGCCGTCCGATGCGGAGGATCGCCGATAGCGGCGCGCGGTATGAGGCCGACCCCCGATCCCCGCCGGTCGGAGACCGTTGACCTTCAGGGCGGGCGGTGCCCTAGAGGGCCGACGGCTCAGGGGACCCGCGGTGCGCCAGGAGACCAGAGGGGCGCAGGACCCGCGGTGCGGAGGACCCGCGGTGCGGAGGACCCGCGGTGCGGAGGACCCGCGGTGCGCCAGGAGACCGAGGTGGGAGGACCGGGGGCGCGAAGGGGACCAGCAATGCGCCAGCGCCAGAAGGCCCGCAGATCGCCGCATCCGTTCGCCGACCTGCCCATTCCCCGCCTGCGCCGCCACACCCTCCACCCACCTGGCAGGCCGTGACGCAGCGGACGCCCGACTGACGCTCGGCGGCACGATGGCGTCACGCCGGGGCGAGCAGCCCACCCCAGCGCCGCTCGGCCGGGCGAGCAAGCCGTCCCCTGGCGACATGCGGGGTATGCGAGTCACCCCACTGCCGACCGACCGGCCCGGCGAGCCGCCCCCTCTCGGCCGGCCTGGCCAGCCGCCCCCTTGCCGACCGGCGGGATAAGCGAGCCACCCTCCACACCTGCCAACCGCCGGGCGAGCCGCCCCCGCCGACCGGCGCAGTAGGCAGGCCACCCCACAGCCGACCCGCTGCGCGAGCAAGCCGCCGCGCTGCCAACCCACGGCCAAGCGAGCCGCCCCCGCCAACCGGCGCAGTGGGCAGGCCACCCCACAGCCGACCCGCTACGCGAGCAAGCCGCCGCGCTGCCAACCCACGGCCAAGCGAGCCGCCCCCGCCAACCGGCGGAGCAGGCAGGCCACCCCACAGCCGACCCGCTGCGCGAGCAAGCCGCCGCGCTGCCAACCCACGGCCAAGCGAGCCGCCCCACGCCGACCGGCACGGCGACGGAACCCCATCTCCAGCCCTCCGCTGGCCCCGCCCCGCCCCATACCCACCCAACCCGGCCCGCCCACCCCGTTCCACACCCCCACCCCCACTCCCGACCACACCACCCCACCCCCTCACCCCCCACTCCCGACCACACCACCCCACCCACCCCACCAAGACCCCCCACACACCCCCACCCCACGCGAAATCCATCACATTCCCCCCTATCCCGACCCAACCCCCCATACCGTCAAGACGCATGGCGCACACATTGCACTCCCGTTACGCGAGTGTGACCACGAGCCCCTTGCCATGTCCGCGAACGCGGGTCCAGAGTGATGTATGCGCTTACAGACAGCGCATACATTCAGGAATTGCTCGAGGAGGAGCCGTCCCATGAACCGCGCCGCTTCCACCGCCACGGCCGCCATAGCGCTGGCCTCGGCGCTCACTCTCACCGCCTGCGGCGGCAGCGGCGGAAACGGTGCCGCCGCCGACGAGAAGCAGACGCTCTCCGTGTGGGCCATGGGCACCGAGGGCGAGAAGCTCGGGGACGTCGCCAAGGAGTACGAGAAGGCGAACCCGAACATCACCGTCAAGGTCACCCCGATCGGCTGGGACGTCGCGCACCAGAAGCTCGTCGCCGCCGCGGCCGCCGGGAAGCTGCCCGACGTGATGCAGATGGGCGGCAGCTACATGGGCGAGTTCGCCGACATGGGCGTACTGGAGCCGGTCGACACGAGCGTCTTCAAGAAGGACGACTTCTTCCCCGCCGGCTGGGAGCAGGGCGAGATCGACGGCAAGGCGTACGGCGTCCCGTGGTACGTCGACACCCGCGTGCTCTTCTACCGCAGCGACCTGGCCGAGAAGGCGGGCATCACCAAGGCCCCGGCCACGATGGCCGAGCTGCAGCAGGCGGCCGAGGCGTACCAGAAGGCCGGCGCCAAGTGGGGTCTGTCGATCCAGCCGGGCGGCCTGGACACCGTGCAGAGCTTCTACCAGTTCCTGTACTCGGCCGGCGGCGAGATCGTCACGAAGGACGGCAAGGCCGTCGTCAACAGCCCCGAGGCCGTCAAGGCGCTGGAGAACTACGGCAGCTACTTCGACAAGGGCCTCGCCGAGAAGTCCGTCCGCCCCGGTTACGACGTGACCAAGGACTTCAACTCGGGCGACGTCCCGATGTTCTTCGGCGGCCCCTGGATCATGGGCCTCCTGGACGAGAACTACCCCGACATCAAGGGCAAGTGGGCCGTCGCGAACGTCCCCGCCGACCAGACCTCCGGCTCCATGGCCGGCGGCTCCAGCCTCGCGATCTCCGCGGACAGCGGTCACAAGGACGCCGCGCAGGAGTTCGTGAAGTACCTCACCGACGCGAAGGGCCAGGCCGACTGGTTCGAGCGCACCCGCGACCTGCCCGCCAACACCGCCGCCTGGGAGACGGGCGAGCTGGCGAGCAGCCCTGACATGGAGGTCTGGAAGAAGCAGATGGAGACCGCGCAGGTCTCCCCCGTACAGCCCAAGTGGACCGAGATCACCTCGAAGGTCGACACCGCCATCGAGTCGGTCACCCAGGGCAAGTCCTCCGCCCAGGAGGCCCTGGACAAGGCCCAGGGTGAGATCGAAGGCCTCGTGCAGTAGGCCGAGGCACAGCGACAAGGCACAACGACGAGGCACAAGGACGAGTAGGACGCCGCCACCGCCATGACCGCCACCAAGGCTTCGGCCACCACCGTCAAGGCCCCGCGCGGGTCGCGGCCGGGCGCCCCGGATCACTCCGGCGCCCCCGCCGCCCCGCGGCGGGGGCGCCGGATGGGGATGCAGAACCTCGCCGGCTGGCTGTTCTCCACCCCGTTCCTGGTGATCTTCGGGCTGTTCATGCTCTTCCCGATCGTCGCCACGCTCCTGATGAGCTTCACGGACTTCGGGGCCCGCAACGTCACCCGCCCGCTGGAGGCGGAGTGGGTCGGGCTGGAGAACTACACCAAGCTCTTCGAGGACGACAAGTTCCTCACGGCACTGTTCAACACGGGGTACTTCGTCGTCGTCGGCGTGCCGCTGACGATCGGGCTCGGCCTGCTGGTCGCGATCCTGCTGAACAACGGGATCGACCGGGCCCGGACCTTCTTCCGGGTGGGGTTCTACGCCCCGGTGGTCACCACCATCGTGGCGGTGGCGATCGTCTGGCGCTTCGTCCTCGACCCGTCCGACGGCATGATCGCCGGGATCGGGGCGGAGCTGGGCTTCACCACGCCGGACTTCCTCGGCTCGGAGACCTGGGCGATGCCGTCGCTGATCGCGATGGCGGTCTGGCGGAACATGGGCACGGTGATGGTGCTGTTCATCGCCGGTCTGCAGGCCATCCCCACCGAGGTCCGCGAGGCCGCCCGGCTGGACGGCGCGGGCGCCTGGCAGGAGCTGCGCCGGATCACGGTGCCGCTGCTGCGCCCGACCATGCTGTACGCGACGGTCATCACCACGATCGGCTATCTCAACGTCTTCGAGGAGCCGTTCGTGATGACCCAGGGCGGCCCGTCCGACTCCACCCTGACGGTCTCGCTGGACATGTACCGCGAGGGCTTCAACTTCTTCCACATGGGCTATGCGAGCGCGATGGCGTACGTCCTGTTCGTCGTGATCATGGGCATCACGGTGCTCCAGCTCCGCCTCATGAAGGACAACACCAAATGAGCGCCCCCACCCTGAGCTCCCGGACCGGGAGCGGCGGCCGGATCAAGAGGCCGCTGATGTACGTCATCGCCTCGGCCGGTCTGCTGGCGATGGCCTCGCCCTTCCTGTGGATGGCGCTGAGCGCCTTCAAGACGAAGAGGGACCTGACCGCCAGCCCGCCGGTGTGGATCCCCTCCGAGTGGACCCTGGCGAACTTCCGCGACCTGCTCGACCAGCTCGACATGGTGCGGTACTTCATGAACTCCGCCTTCGTCGCGATCCTGGTCACGGTCTGCAACCTGCTGTTCTGCTCGATGCTCGGCTACGCCCTGGCCAAGCTGGACTTCTTCGGCAAGAACAAGATCTTCGGGCTGGTCCTCGCGGCGCTGATGGTGCCGGGGAACCTGATGATCCTCCCCCTGTACGTACTGATGACGAAGATGAACCTCATCGACTCGTACGCGGGCCTGGTGCTGCCCTTCGCGGCGGGCGCGTTCGGCGTCTTCCTGATGCGGCAGTTCATGCAGTCCATCCCGGACGAGCTGCTGGAGGCGGCCCGGATGGACGGCGCCGGCGAGTGGTACATCTTCTGGCGGATCGTGATGCCGCTGGTCAAGCCGGCCCTGGCGACGCTGACGATCTTCACGTTCCTGGGCTCCTGGAACAACTTCATCTGGCCGCTCATCGCGACCAACGACCCCGGCAAGTACACGCTGCCGGTGGCCCTCGCCACCTTCGCCAACGACCCCAACCGCACCGTGGGCGGCGGCAACGGGATGCTGATGGCCGGCTCCCTGCTGGTCGTCCTGCCGGTCCTGGTCGTCTTCGCCCTCCTCCAGCGCCACTTCACCCAGGGCATCGCGACCGCCGGCATGAAGTAGCCGGCGCCCCCCATCCGCACGCGTAGCCATACGCCTCCTGACGCATGCCCGCTCCCGCACCGCAGAAAGAACTGGACCTCACCATGACCACCCGCACCACCCCGTTCCCCGAGGGCTTCCTGTGGGGCGCCTCCACCGCCGCGCACCAGATCGAGGGCAACAACACCAACAGCGACTGGTGGCGCAAGGAGCACGACCCGGCGGCGGGGATCCAGGAGCCGAGCCTGGACGCCTGCGACAGCTACCACCGCTGGGAGCAGGACATGGACCTGCTGGCGTCGCTCGGCTTCACCGACTACCGGTTCAGCGTCGAGTGGGCCCGCATCGAGCCGGCCCGCGGCCACTTCTCGCAGGCGGAGATCGCGCACTACCGGCGGATGGTCGAGGGCGCGCTGGCCCGCGGCCTGCGGCCGATGGTGACGCTGCACCACTTCACCGTGCCGCGGTGGTTCGAGGACTTCGGCGGCTGGACGGCGGAGGGGGCCGTCGAGCTGTTCGCCCGTTACGTCGAGGAGTGCGCGCCGATCATCGCCGAGGGCGTGCGACACGTGTGCACGATCAACGAACCGAACATGATCGCCGTGATGGCGGGCCTGGCGAAGTCCGGCGACCGCGGCTTCCCGCCCGCCGGCCTGCCCACCCCGGACGAGGAGACCACCCACGCGGTCATCGCCGCCCACCACGCGGCGGTCAAGGCGGTCCGCGGCATCAACGCGGACATCCGGGTCGGCTGGACCATCGCCAACCAGGTCTACCAGTCCCTGCCCGGCGCCGAGGACGTCACCGCCGCCTACCGCCACCCGCGCGAGGACGTCTTCATCGAGGCGGCGCGCGGCGACGACTGGATCGGCGTGCAGTCCTACACCCGTACGAAGATCGGCCCCGAGGGCCCGATCCCCGCGCCCGCGGACGCCGAGCGCACGCTCACGCAGTGGGAGTACTACCCCACCGCCGTCGGCGACGCGCTGCGCCACACCGCCGAGGTGGCGGGCCCCGGCCTGCCGCTGATCGTGACCGAGAACGGCATCGCCACCGCCGACGACACCCGCCGCGTCGACTACTACACCGGCGCGCTGGACGCGGTCGCCGCGTGCCTGGACGACAGCCTGGACATCCAGGGCTATCTGGCCTGGAGCGCCCTGGACAACTACGAGTGGGGGACCTTCAAGGCCACGTTCGGCCTGATCTCCGTCGACCCGGTGACCTTCGAGCGCACCGCGAAGCCCTCCGCGGCCTGGCTCGGCGCGATGGGCCGCAGCCGCGCGCTGCCGCGCGTCTGACCCCCACGGCCGGGCGTACCCGCAGACCCGGGCGCCGGCGGATCCTGACCTCCGCCGGTCCCGAGGGCGGGAGCCGGCGGTACCTGACAACCGCCGGCTCCCGCTCCTTTCCCCGTACGACCGCACCACCTCACAACTCCACATCCGCGAGCACGACCGCCATCCCCACCACCACCCTGCCTGCCAAGGGAGCTGGATCCGTATGGACCGTCGCACGTTCCTCACCGCCGCCGCCCTGGGCGCCGGAGCCGCCGCGCTGCCCGCGAGCGCCGCCGCGGCACCCGCGCGCACCACGTCCGCCACCACCGGCGAGCTGCACGCCTGGTTCCGCGCCACGTACCGCTCCATCGTGGCGATGACCACCGACTTCGGCCTCACCGCCGACAAGATCGACGTCAGCGGCTCCGGCCGTCCCGTCCCCTCCGTGCAGACCTCGCCCACCAACATCGGCTGCGGCCTGTGGTCGACGGTGGCCGCCGCCGGCCTCGGCGTGATCTCCGCCGACACGCTGCACCGCCGGCTCAGCCGCACCGTCGCCGCCGTGGAGAAGCTGGAGCGGGCGCACGGCTTCTGGTTCAACTGGTACGACGCCTACGACGGTTCGGTCCTGACGACCTGGCCGGCTGACGGCAACCCGGTCCGTCCCTTCCTGTCTTCGGTCGACAACGCCTGGCTGGTCACCGGCCTGCGCATCGCCGCGGACGCCGATCCGGCGCTGCGCCCGCGCATCGCCGCGCTGCTGGCCGGCGCCGACTGGTCGTACTACTACACGCCCTTCGACCCGGCCGACCCGTACGTCTCCCCCGGCCAGCTGCGCGGCGGCTACTGGCCCGACAAGCCGGGCAAGGGCGAGCCGACCGGCCACCACTACGGCGCCCTGAACACCGAGCCCCGGATGGCCAGTTACCTCGGCATCGCCGACGGCAGCCTGCCCACCGACCACTACTGGCACATCTACCGCACCATGCTCCCGGGCTGGGGCCAGGAGCAGCAGCCGGACGGCCGGTGGGACGTGATCGACGGCGTGGACGTGTGGCAGGGCCACTACACCTACCGGGGCCGCAAGCTGGTGCCCACGTGGGGCGGTTCGATGTTCGAGGCGCTGATGGTGCCGCTGTTCGTGCCGGAGCCGGAGTGGTCGCCGCGCTCCTGGGGCCTCACCCACAGCCGGTACGTACGCAGCCAGATCGAGCACGGCCTGGACGAGGCGGGTTACGGCTACTGGGGCTTCTCCCCCGCGAACATCCCCGAGGGCGGCTACCGCGAGTACGGCGTGGACGCGATCGGTATGCAGGAGGAGGGCTACAACTCCCTCGGCGTGGTCACCCCGCACGCCTCCTTCCTCGCCCTGCCCCAGGCCCGCGACGAGGCGGTGGCGAACCTGCGCGCGCTGGACCGGGACTTCGGCGCGTACGACGAGGACTGGGGGTTCCGCGACTCGGTGAACGTCGCGACCGGCCGGGTCAGCGACTTCGTGCTGGCGCTCGACCAGGGCATGGTGGCCGCCGCGCTGGCCCAGCAGCTGCGCCCCGGTCTGCTCCAGGCCCCGTTCCGCACCGGCGGTTTCGCCTCCCGGGTGCGCCCGCTGCTGGGCAAGGAGCGCTTCAGCATCTGAGCCGGGACGGGCGCGCGACGCCGCGCCCCATCCGGCGCCGGAAACCGGCTCGACGGCGGTGCGGACTACTGACACAGTGACCCTCCATGACGAACTCGGAGCTGTTGACCGCTGCCGACGTGCGGCTCATGCAGGGCCTCGCGCAGCGTGTCACCGCCGTCCGGCCGGAACTCGTGAACGGCGAGGCGACGTTCGGCGAGCTGGCCTGGGGCTGGGGCAAGGCGCACGCGGGCGAGGGCGCGAGCTGGCGGCGCCGGCTGTGGTTCGCGGGGGCGGACCTGGTGGCGTGGGGCTGGGCCTCGCTGCCGCGCCGGGTGCGGCGGGCCGACGGGTCGGTGCGGGACATCACCGGCGCCTCCCTGATGTACCAGGTCCATCCCGACCACGCCGGGCTGGTCGACGAGGTGATCGGCTGGTACGACGGCACCGCGGCCGGTCTGCGGCGCACGGTGACCGCGAACGCCGCCGACGAGTTCGCCCTGCCGCGGTGGGCGGCGCGCGGCTACGAACCCGACCCGGCCATGCTGGGCGACACCGGCGCGTGGACCCAGTTCAACGAGCGGGACCTCGCCGACCTGGAACGGCCCGTGCTGCCCGACGGGTTCCGGTTCCGCACCGCCGACGAGGCCGGTCCCGAGGCCGCGGTGCGGGCCCATCTGGACGCCTGGCCGCAGTCGACGTACTCCGCCGAGGCATATCGGGGCGTGCGCGAGACGGCGGGGTACCGCGGCGATCTGCACGTCCTGGTGGAGGCGCCGGACGGGACGATGGCCTGCTCGACGATCATGTGGCTGGACGAGGTGAACAAGGAGGCCGAGTTCGAGCCGGTCGGGACGCATGCGGGATACCGGCGCCGGGGGTTGGGCCGGGTCATGCTGCTGCACGGGATGCATCTGGCGCGGGAGGCCGGGGCCACGCGGATGAAGGTCGCGTGCCTGGGCGCGCCGGGGCACCCCGAGGCCCGGGGGCTCTACTACGGGGTCGGGTTCCGGGAGTTCTCGCGGGACGCGCCGCTCGTGAAGGCGGCGGGCGGGAGCTGAGGGGCGGGTCGTAGTCCGACCCAGCGCTCAGGGGCGTCCTACGGGCGGGTGACCCTGCGCCGAGGGGTGGGACCCGCCCGTAACGACCTCACTCCCTGCCGCGGACCACGAGCACCGGGCAGTCCGCATGGTGGAGCAGCGCCTGGCTGACCGAGCCGAGGAGCATGCCCGTGAATCCCCCGCGGCCACGGGCGCCGACCACGACCAACTGGGCCTCCCCGCTGGTCTCCAGCAGCGCCGTGCGGGTGCGGGAGCGGACCAGCCGCCGCTCCACGGTGACGTCGGGGTAGCGGGCCTGCCAGGGTTCGATCGCCCGGTCGAGGAGGCCCTGCTCCAGCTCCTGCAGCTCCTCGACGTTCACCACCACCGCCGTCAGCGGGTCGCCCGGCCCGGTGTACGGCTGTTCGCTCCAGGTGTTCCACACGTGCACGGCCACCAGCTCCGCGCCGCGCATCCGGGCCTCGGCGAACGCCAGCTCGGCGGCCGCGTCCGCGGCGGACGCGCCGTCGACCGCCAGCACCACCGGGCCCTGCGGATCGGCGCGGCCGCGGATCACCATGACCGGGCAGCCGGCGTGTGCGGCGAGGTGCACGGCGGTGGAGCCGAGCAGCAGGCTCTTGAACGCCCCGCGGCCCCGGCTGCCGACGACCGCGAGCGCGGCGGTGCGGGACTCGATCTCCAGGACGGTGAGCGGCTCGCCGACGGTCACCTCGCGCTGGAGCTGCGTGCCGGGTGCCGCGGCGTGCGCGCGCTCTTCGGCTTCGGCCATCGTGCCGTCGATGAGTTCGCGTACGCCCGCCGTCTCCGCGCTCCAGGGGTGCATGCCGGGCGGGATGTGGCCGGCGGGCCAGCCGAAGGCGTGCACCAGGCGAAGGGCGGTGCCGCGCATGTCCGCCTCGCGGGCCGCCACTCCCACCGCCTCCAGGCTCGACGGCGAACCGTCCACTCCGACGACCACGTGACCGGTCATGGGGGCTGCTCCTTCCGGGTCGGCCCTGCCCTCCTCCTCCAGCCTGCGCCTCCCCGGCGGGGATCGCATACGGCGGAGGGCGCGGTCGCGCTCCGGGAGCGAGTGCGGTCACACCCCGGGGCGCGGGTGCGGTCACGCTCCGGACCAGGTCCGGTCACCCCTCGCACCCGGCCCGGTCACGCCCCCGGCGCCGGCCCCGTGCTCTCCCGTACGACCAGGCGCGTCGGGACCAGCGTCGTCCCGCGCTCCGGGGGGCTGAGGCTCATCTGGCGCAGGACGCCGTCCACGCACAGGCGGCCGACCTGGGCGAAGTCCTGGTGCACGGTCGTCAGCGGGGGCAGGAAGGAGCCGGACTCCGGGATGTCGTCGAAGCCGATGACGCTGACGTCCTCGGGGACGCGGCGGCCCGCCTCGTGCAGGGCGCGCAGCAGGCCGAGCGCCATCTGGTCGTTCGCGGCGAAGACCGCGGTGCAGTCCGTGCGGGCGGCCAGGGCCCGGCCCGCGCGGTACCCCGACTCGGCCGACCAGTCGCCCCGTACCACCTCGGGGATCTCCCGCCCGGCCTGCGCCAATGCCGCCCGCCAGGCGTCCGTACGGCGCTGGGCGGCGAAGGAGTCGTCCGGTCCGGCGAGGTGCCAGACCGTGCGGTGGCCGAGGGAGAGCAGGTGCTCGACGGCCAGCCGGGCGCCGCCCGCCTGGTCGGTGTCCACGACCGTGTAGCGGTCGCCGGCGTCCGAGTCCGCCACGACCACCTTGACGTGCGGCGGGAGGGAGATCGTCGCGTTGTCGAGGAGGTGCACCTCCATGATCACGATGATCGCGTCGACCGCCAGCTCTCCCAGTCGGGTGAACGCGCCGCGCACCTCGTCCTGGGTGGGCACGGCGACCGGGAGCAGGGTGACGGCGTAGCCCTCCTCGGCGGCGGAGGTGGCGATGGCCTCCAGGGTGCGGACGTTTCCCGTGGTGGCGAGGGTGAAGGTGATGACGCCGATGGTGCGGAACTCGCCCCGTTTCAGGGCGCGGGCTGCGCTGTTGGGGCGGTAGCCGAGCTCCTGCATGGCGGCCAGGACCTGGCTGCGGGTCTCCTCGTTGACGCCGGGGAAGCCGTTGGAGACGCGGGAGACGGTCTGCGACGAAACCCCCGCGAGCCGGGCCACGTCCGCCATGGAGGCGCCCGCGCGGCGGCGCGTGGCGCGGCGGGCGCGCGGTTCTCCGGTTTCTCCCGGGTTCTTCGTGGTGTCCACCGTGCCCCTCGCCGCTTCCTTGTCGCCGGTCACTCGTCCCGGGCGGCCCTTGACCGTCGCCACCTGCGCAGTGTAGACATGCCGCCATCGGATGTTTACGCAAACATATCACCGTGGAAATGTTGCGGCCGAAGATGTTTACGCAAACATCCCGAGTACCACCTGCTCCATCGGGATGAGCGAGGAACGACGATGACGACGCTGCAACCAGCGGCCCGGGCCGGTGCCCGCGGCCGGCCCCGGCGCTCCTGGACGGGCTGGGCCTTCATCGGCCCGTTCGCCGCGGTCTTCGCCCTGGTCTTCCTGGCCCCGCTCGGCTACTCCGCCTATCTCAGCCTCTTCCGGACCCAGTTGATCGGCGGCACGTCCTTCGTCGGGCTGGACAACTACCAGCAGGCCCTGCAGGACGCCCGGTTCTGGGACGGCGTCGGACGCGTCGCGCTGTTCCTGTGCGTCCAGGTCCCGATCATGCTGGGGCTGGCGCTGCTCGTGGCCCTCGCCATCGACAGCGGCCGGCTGTACGGCAAGGACTTCTTCCGCATCGCCGTCTTCCTCCCGTACGCGGTGCCCGCCGTGGTGGCCACGCTGATGTGGGGCTTCATGTACGGCACGCGCTTCGGACTGGTCGGCGACATCAACGACGCGTTCGGGGTCTCGCTGCCCGACCCGCTCTCCCCCGACCTGGTGCTGGCGTCCATCGGCAACGTCGTCACCTGGGAGTTCGTCGGCTACAACATGCTCATCTTCTACTCCGCGCTGCGCGTCGTACCGCAGTCGCTCTATGAGGCCGCGGAGATCGACGGCGCCGGCCAGCTGCGCGTCATCACCGCCATCAAGCTGCCCGCGATCCGCGGCGCCCTGGTCATCGCCACGATCTTCTCGGTCATCGGCAGCTTCCAGCTCTTCAACGAGCCGAGCATCCTGCAGAACCTGGCGCCCAACGCGATCACCACGGACTACACGCCGAACCTCTACACCGCGGCGCTGTCCTTCTCCGGCCAGCAGCAGAACTACTCCGCGACGGTCGCGATCGTCATGGGCGTGATCACCATGGTCGTCGCCTATGCCGTCCAGCTGCGCGGTATGCGCAAGGGAGCGTGACGAGTTGAGCACCAGCACCGCCACCCGGCCCGCCGTACCGGCCGGCCACGCGCCCAGGCTGCGCACCGCGCGCCGCCCCCGGCACTCCACGCGCTCCCCGCGCCGCAGCGTCACGCTCACCGTCCTGACGGGCGTCGTGCTGCTCTACGCCCTGCTGCCCCTGGTGTGGCTGGTCTTCAGCGCCACCAAGAGCCAGCGCGGGCTGGCGAACTCCTTCGGCCTGTGGTTCGACGGCGACTTCGCGCTCTGGGACAACATCCGTACGACCTTCACCTACCAGGACGGCGTCTTCGGCCGGTGGCTGCTGAACACCCTGATGTACGTCGTGGTCGGCGCCGGCGGGGCGACGCTGCTGGCGGTGCTCGGCGGCTACGCCCTGGCCAAGTTCCGCTTCCCCGGCAAGCGCGCGGTGTTCGCTGTCGTCATCGGAGCGGTCGCCGTGCCGGGCACGGCGCTGGCGGTGCCCACCTTCCTGCTGTTCAGCAAGATGGGCCTGACCGACACCCCGTGGGCGGTCATCATCCCCTCGCTGATCTCGCCCTTCGGCCTGTATCTGATGTGGGTGTTCGCGAGCGACGCGATCCCCGACGAACTGCTGGAGGCGGCGCGCATCGACGGCGCCGGCGAGTTGCGCACCTTCTTCCAGGTCTGTCTGCCGCTGCTGGCACCCGGCACGGTGACGGTCCTGCTGTTCACGACCGTGGCCACCTGGAACAACTACTTCCTGCCGCTGATCATGCTGAAGGACCCGGACTGGTATCCGCTGACCCTGGGCCTGAACAGCTGGAACGCCCAGGCCGGCACGGCCGGCGGCGAGGCCGTGTTCCATCTGGTGATCACCGGCTCGCTGCTCACCGTCGTCCCGCTGATCGCGGCGTTCCTGCTGCTGCAGAAGCACTGGCAGTCCGGTCTGGCCGCCGGGAGCGTCAAGGAGTGACCCGGCCGGGCGCCCTCCTCTGACATGCCGCCCGCCGGCCGGCGGACCCTCTGACCTCCAAGCCCTTCCTGTTCACCCTCAACGAAGTGGAAGCTCGCCATGCCCAAGTACTCGCGCCGCGTCCTCAGCGGCATAGGCATCGCCTCGGCCCTCGCCCTGGCGCTCACCGCCTGCGGCGGCTCCGACGACTCCGGCAGCGGTTCGGTCGACGCCGGATCCGTCGACGCGGCCCTGGAGAAGGGCGGCACCCTGACGGTGTGGGCGTGGGAGCCCACCCTCAAGCAGGTCGCCGCGGACTTCGAGAAGGAGCACCCGAAGGTCAAGGTCAAGCTGGTCAACGCCGGAACGGGCAACGACCAGTACACCGCCCTGCAGAACGCCATCTCGGCGAAGAAGGGCGTCCCGGACGTCGCGCAGATCGAGTACTACGCGCTCAGCCAGTACGCCCTGACGAAGTCGGTCACCGACCTGACCCAGTACGGCGCGGACAAGCTCGCCGACACCTACTCCCCCGGCCCGTGGAACGCGGTGAAGTCCGGCGACGGCGTCTACGGCCTGCCGATGGACTCCGGCCCGATGGCGCTGTTCTACAACAAGACGGTCTTCGACAAGTACGACATCAAGGTCCCGACCACCTGGGACGAGTACCTCGAGGCCGCCCGCAAGCTGCACAAGGCCGACCCCAAGGCGTACATCACCAGCGACACCGGCGACGCGGGCATGACCACCAGCCTGCTGTGGCAGGCCGGTTCGCGGCCGTACCAGGTCGACGGCACCGACGTGAAGATCGACTTCAGCGACGCGGGCGCCAAGACGTACACCGACACCTGGCAGAAGCTGATCGACGAGAAGCTGCTGTCCCCCGTCGCCGGCTGGAGCGACGAGTGGTACAAGGGCCTGGGCGACGGCACCATCGCCACGCTGGCCACCGGCGCCTGGATGCCGGCCAACTTCGCCTCCGGCGTGAAGGACGCCGCCGGTGACTGGCGTGCCGCGCCGCTGCCGCAGTGGAAGGCGGGCGAGAAGGCCAGCGCCGAGAACGGCGGCAGCTCCCTCGCGATGCCGGAGCTCGGCGGCAACGAGGCGCTCGCGTACGCCTTCATCGAGTACGCCAACGCCGGCAAGGGCGTCAAGACGCGCCTGGACGGCGGCGCCTTCCCGGCGACGACCGCGGACCTGAACTCGACGGAGTTCCAGAACACCGCGTTCCCGTACTTCGGCGGCCAGCAGGCCAACAAGATCTTCGCGGAGTCGGCGGCCAACGTCCCCAGCGACTGGAAGTACCTCCCGTACCAGGTCTACGCGAACTCGATCTTCAACGACACCGTCGGCAAGGCGTACGTCTCGGGCACCACGCTCACCGACGGGCTGAAGTCCTGGCAGGACGCCTCCGTCAAGTACGGCTCCGAGCAGGGCTTCACGGTCGCCGAGTAGCCCTCGCCCGCCTCTTCGACACCGATCACGGCAATTCACGTAAGGACCACGATGACCTCCTCCCAGCCGACCGGGCTGCTGCGCGGACGACGACCCGAGATCGCCTACGGCGCGGACTACAACCCCGAGCAGTGGCCGCGCGAGGTCTGGGAGGAGGACATCCGCCTCATGCGTGAGGCCGGGGTCACCGTGATGTCCGTGGGGATCTTCTCCTGGGCGCGGATCCAGCCCACCGCCGACAGCTGGGACTTCGGCTGGCTGGACGAGGTGATGGACCTGCTGCACTCCGCCGGGATCGGGGTGGACCTGGCCACCGCCACCGCCTCCCCGCCGCCGTGGCTGACCGCCGCGCACCCGGAGATCCTCCCCGTCACCGCCGCCGGCGAGACGCTGTGGCCGGGCGGGCGGCAGCACTGGCGGCCCACCTCGCCCGTCTTCCGCGAGCACGCGCTGCGGCTGGTACGGGCGATGGCCGAGCGGTACGCGGACCATCCGGCCCTGGTGGCCTGGCACGTCTCCAACGAGCTGGGCTGCCACAACGTCTACGACTACTCCGAGGACGCCGCCCGCGCCTTCCGCGGCTGGCTGCGCGCCCGCTACGGCAGCCTGGACGCCCTCAACCACGCCTGGGGCACGGCGTTCTGGTCGCAGCGCTACAGCGACTTCGAGCAGATCCTGCCGCCGCGGCTGGCGGCCTCGTTCCCCAACCCGACCCAGCAGCTGGACTTCAAGCGCTTCTCCTCCGACGCGCTGAAGGACCATCTGCGCGCCGAGCGCGACCTCCTGCGGGAGCTCACCCCCGAGGTGCCGGTCACCACCAACTTCATGGTGATGGGCGAGACCAAGGGCATGAACTACGCCGACTGGGCCGCCGAGATCGACTTCGTGTCGAACGACCACTACGTGCTGCCCGGCACCCAGGACCGCGACGAGCTGTCCTTCAGCGCCAACCTCACCAGCGGCATCGCCGGCGGCAGCCCGTGGCTGCTGATGGAGCACTCCACCAGCGCCGTCAACTGGCAGCCGGTCAACGTCGCCAAGCGGCCGGGCGAGCTGGCGCGCGACTCGCTGCTGCACGTGGCGCACGGCGCGGACGGCGTGTGCTTCTTCCAGTGGCGACAGTCCGCGGCGGGCGCGGAGAAGTACCACTCGGCGATGGTCCCGCACGCCGGGGCGGACAGCGAGGTCTTCCGCGCGGTGCGCGGCCTCGGCGACACCCTGCGGGCGCTCGCGCCGGTCGCCGGGTCGCGGCGCGAGACGGCACCGGTGGCCGTCCTCTTCGACTGGGAGTCGTGGTGGGCCAGTGAGCAGGACTCGCACCCCACCGAGCGGCTCGCCTACCGGCAGGAGGCGCTGGACTGGTACAGCGCGCTGCTCGCCCAGGGCGTGCGGGCCGACGTCGTACCGGCCGACGCGGACCTCTCCCGGTACGCCGTGGTGGTCGCCCCCGTGCTGCACGTCGTACCGGCCGCGCTGGCCAAGGAGCTGACGCGGTACGTCGAGAGCGGCGGGCACCTGGTCACCACCTACTTCTCCGGCGTCGTGGACGAGAACGACCACATCTGGCTCGGCGGCTACCCGGGCGCGCTGCGCGACCTGCTCGGCATCCGGATCGAGGAGTTCGGGCCGCTGCTCGACGGCGAGAGCGCCGCGCTGGAGGGCGGCCTGACGGGCACGGTGTGGAGCGACCGGATCACGCTCGCCGACGACGCCACGCAGGTCCTGGTGTCGTACCGGGACGGCGCCTACGCCGGGCTGCCCGCTGTCACCCGGCGCCCCGTCGGGCCGGGCAGCGCGTCGTACGTCTCGACGCGGCTGGGCGCGGCCGGACTCGGCGCGCTGCTGCCGCGGCTGCTGGAGTCGGCCGGCGTCGGCGCGGAGCTGCCGGAGGCGGCGCGCGGGCGGGTGGAGGTCGCGGTGCGGCGCGGCGCGGCGGACCGCTTCGTGTTCCTGGTCAACCGCACCGACGAGGCGGTGTCCGTGCCCGGACAGAGCGGTGAGCTGCTGGCCGGTGCGCGGGACGCGGACGGCGCGGTCGCGCTGCCGCCGCGGGGGGTGGCGGTGGTGCGCCGGCCGGTCTGAGCCCGGCGGCCGTCCTCACGCGCGACGGCGAAGTCGCCATCGGCCCGGCGGCCGTTCCTCCTGCGCGATCAGCGGCGGGGGAAGGCCGCGGGCCGCCGCCCAGGCCGCGGCGACGTGCCGGGTCCGGGCCGGGAAGCGGCTGTCGGAGAACACCAGGTGATCGCAGGGGGCCGGCAGGGCGACGCGTTCCCCGCTCGCGAGATGGACCACCAGTGTCCTGCCGTCCTCGACCGCGAAGCGGGTGATCTCGGTCCACAGGACCGACCGTTCGCGCCGGCCGAGGACGGTGAGGCCGCCGGGAGTGAGCCGGAGGCGGGGACGCGACTCCGCACGACCGTAGCTCAGCGCCAGCCCGGCCCACAGGACCGGGTACGGCCAGGGCACACCCGGCCACGCCTCGGGATTCAGCCCGGCGGTGGCCCCGCAGAAGGCCAGGACCAGGCCGCCCGCGAGCACCGGGCGCGCGCTGTGGCGCCGCATGACCTCGACGTCGCTGGATTCCCCCACGCCGCCACCCCCGCTCCCGGCAACCCCCATGGTCCTGCGGCCCGCTGGGCCGGGCAAGGTGCGGGCCGTGAGGGGGCGTTCCCGGTCCGGGGTGTGTGCAGGAACACGCGGGCGGCATTGCAGCCGGTTCGGCTGCCGGCGGCGGGGCGGGCAGGGGATGCTGGTGTGCATGCGATCACCGGATTTCAGTCGTATCCCCGACCCCGCCCCCGTACGACCCGGAAGGACGCCGCGATGATCCTCGTCACCGGAGCCGGCGGCAATGTCGGACGTGAGGTGGTGCGGGAGCTCACCGCGGCGGGCGCCCCGGTGCGGGCGCTGTCGCGGGACGGCGGGGCCGATCTGAACGAGCCCGCCTCGCTGCGTCCCGCGCTCGACGGGGTGCGCGCGGTGTTCCTGCTGCCCGGGTTCCGCGATATGCCGGGGCTGGTCGCCGAGTTCAAGGGTGCGGGCGTCGAGCGGGTGGTGCTGCTGAGCGGTCAGGCCGCCGTGGCCACCGACACCGGCAACGCCATCTCGCGGTACATGCTCCGGTCGGAGACGGCGGTGCGCGAGTCCGGGCTCGACTGGACCTTCCTCCGGCCCGCCGCCTTCATGTCCAACACCCTGCGGTGGCTGCCCCAGTTGACCGCGGGCGACGTGGTGCGCGACGCCTTCGGTGAGCTGCCGATCGCCACCGTCGACCCCGCCGACATCGCGGCGGTGGCCGCGACCGCGCTGCTGGAGCCCGGACATGCGGGCCGGGCGTACGCCCTGACCGGCCCGCAGGCGCTGCGGCCCGGCGACCGGGTCCGCCTCCTCGGCGAGGTCCTCGGCCGCGCGCTGCGGTTCGAGGGCTGGTCGGACGAGGAGGGCTGGGCCCGGATGGCGGAGAACACCCCGCTGGAGTACGTGGAGGCGTTCTTCGCCTTCTACCGCGACCACACGATCGACGAGACCACCGTCCACCCCACGGTCGAGCAGATCACCGGACGCCCGCCACGCACGTTCACGCAGTGGGCCACCGCCCACGCCGACGGGTTCCGGGCGTGACTCCCGGTCCCGGCTACTGTGCCTCCCCGACGAGGATCAGGAAGCTGATCTTCGTCGACGCGGCGTCGAAGTCGTCGGGGAACAGTTCGCGGGCGGCGGGGTCGGGCTTCGGCTCGCTGACGCGGTCCAGGCGGAAGCCCGCGGCGGTCAGGGCGTCGGTCATCGCGTGCAGCGGTCGGCGCCAGAAGGTGAGCGGGAAGGACTGCCCGTCGTACGTCCACTCGTCGCTGTAGCTGGTGGTCGCGTGGTAGTCGGGCCGGGGGTTCTGGATCGCGTAGTCCACGAAGGGGTGCTGCACGGACACGACGAGCCGGCCGCCGGGCCTGAGCACGCGCCGTATCTCCGCCAGGGCCGGCCCCCAGTCCTCGAGGTAGTGGAACACCAGCGACGAGACCACGGCGTCGAACGCGCCGTCGGCGAACGGCAGCGGCTCGTTGAGGTCGGCCACGTGCAGGTCCGCGTCGTCGCCGAGCCGCCGCCGGGCCAGCGCCACCATCCCGGCGCTGGCGTCGATGCCGGTCACGACCGCACCCCGGTCGCGCAGCGCGGCGGCCAGCGGGCCCGAGCCGCAGCCGGCGTCCAGGATCCGCCGGCCGGCCACGTCTCCGGCGAGCGCGAGCATCGCGGGCCGTTCGAGATGGGCGTTGAGGAGGTTGGTCTCGTTGTCCGCCGAGTACGCCTCGGCGAAGCCGTCGTACGAGTTCGCCGGGGCCGGTCGCGCGGCACGGACAGAAGCTGCGGGCACGTCGGTTGTACGTTCCATCGTCGCACCCTAAACGATCTCAGCGCAGGACAGCCGGTGCAGGAGCCGCGGGCGCCACCCGGGGGCGCCGCCTCCGCTTGCCTGTGCCGTGGGTGACGCTGGGCGGGGTGTGCGGGGCCGGGCCCGGTCGGCGCAGCGCGGCGCGCAGACCGCGCAGGCGCAGGGCGGCGGTGCGGGGGGCCGCGCCCAGGTCCAGCAGCACGCGCGCCGCGCCCTCGTCGCCGGTGGCGGCGGCCGCGATCCGGGCCGCGTAACGGCCGGCGAGCCGGGTCCGCAGGGAAGCCGGCGCGTCCGCCGCGGGCACACTCCGGGTGGCCGACCGCCACGCGGGCGCGAGCTGGTGCGCGAGGGCGCGGCGCAGCCGGTAGCTGATGCCCACCGCGGTGCCGTGCGCGGCCAGGATGTGCTCGAGGACGAGGGCGCCGCGCACGGCGAGCGTCATGCCCGGCCCGTGGGACGGGTCCAGGGCGGCCAGGGCGTCGCCCACCACGACGAACTGGTCGGGCCAGCGGCGCAGCTTCTCGTAGTGGCGCCACCGGCTGTCGGTGCCGCTGAAGCGGTAGACCGGGCCGAGCGGCTTGGCGTCCTCGAGGACCTCACGCAGCAGCGGATGGCCGAGCGTGCCGGCGGCGCGCAGCACGGACTCGTGGTCGGCGGGGGGCCGCCGGTCGCCGGCGGTCGCAAGCGCCACCGACCACCGGCCGCCCTCGACAGGGTGGAGGCTTCCCTGGTCCGGACGGCCCGCCGAACCCATGAGCACCAGGCCCTTCCAGTCGGCGACATGGCCGAGGGGCGGTGCGAACACGGAGGTGGCGTATGTGTGACGGGCGGCCACGACCGTCTCCCGGGGTGGCGCGTAGCCGAGTTCGGCCAGCCACTCGGGGGCGCGCGAGTCGCGCCCGGAGGCGTCCACGACGAACTCGGCACCGATCAGGCGCCGGGGACCCCAGCCGTCGGCCGCCCGCCGGCCGCGCGGCGGCGAGATCGCCGGACAGGCCACCCCCCGGGCGTACTGCGT